>JAPLFR010000008.1:0-300000 GCA_026390575.1 Ignavibacteriales bacterium | reverse complement strand
CACACAGAGCTCTTATGATAGGCGCTCTTGCAGACGGTGTATCGGAAGTAAGTTCCTGTTCGCATGCGGCAGACCCCCTCAGCACACTTTCATGTATTAAACAACTTGGAGTTCAGGTTCAGGAACGTGATACTTGTATTTTGATACATGGAAAAGGACGTCGTAGCTTGAAGGAGTCATCCACTCCTTTAGATGCAGGTAATTCTGGTACAACGATGCGTTTGCTTTCAGGCATTCTCGTAGGTCAGAATTTCCACTCGGTACTTCTTGGGGATTCCTCACTTTGCCAACGACCAATGAAGCGTATCATGGATCCACTTCGACAAATGGGTGCAAATATCCATGGCACTGAAAAGAATACTGCTCCGCTGTTTCTTGAACCTGTCGAACAACTTCATGCAATTCAATATACCTTGCCTGTGCCAAGTGCACAGGTGAAGTCTGCTGTGCTCTTTGCCGGCCTTTTTGCTGATAGTCAGACAACGATCATTGAAAATTCTAAATCCCGCGATCATACTGAACGAATGCTCGGCTTGCATTCAGAAATAAAAAATGGGTCCAATGTCGTTGTAGTTCACCCGAACGTGAAAATTGAAGGGAAAAAGTTTTTTGTTCCTGGAGACATATCCGCAGCAGCATTTTTTCTTTCCGCAGGATTGATTGTACCAGGATCAAATTTCATCATACAAAATGTTGGACTCAATCCAACGCGCAAACATATTTTAGATGTATTCAAAACAATGGGTGGTCATATCAAAGTTGAAAACGAACAAATCATCGAAGGTGAACCTCTTGGTGATCTTGTTGTTCAGTACTCAGAGTTGAAAAGTAATCTTGATCTGCGGGGTGCAGAAGTTGTTGACCTTATAGATGAGATTCCAATTCTCGCAGTAACAGCGTTATTTGCAGAGGGTACATTTAGCATTCACGATGCACGAGAACTCAGAGCAAAAGAAACAGATCGAATTTCTGCCATTGTGAATAATCTGCGTTTGTTGGGCTGTGAAGTGGAAGAATATGAAGATGGATTCGCTTTTGAAGGGAAGAAACAGTATTCAGGAACCGTTATTCCTAGTTATGGTGACCATCGAATTGCAATGTCTTTCGGAATAGCGGGGCTAATAATTCCAAACATTACTATAGAAAATACCGAATGCGCCGAAATCTCATTTCCGGAATTTTGGCAAAAGCTGCTTTCTTCTCCACGTATTTAAAAATACAATGAACCATTGGCAGTACGAAATGGCGAATCATTCGATTCGCCATTTTTATTCAAGGTTGATAATCTGATGCATGAACTTATCGAGAACAAGTTCACTGCGCAGCCAGCGTAAGAATTCCAATCCGTATTTATTCAAAAAATAAACAATATTCATTTCTCGTTCTTGCAAGTTAGAATTCGGAAAGAGACTTAGTGACACTTTGTCCAATTGACGAAGTGATATTTCATGCTGACGTACCTGTGCAGCAAGAGTCTTTTCTTTTAAACCGTTCAGTGCCCCTTGCATCCGTGAAAGAGTGCTTTCCATTGCCGGAACAAGTGTTGGATCTATTGATTCTAAGCCACCCTTCAAACTGGTTAAACTTTCGGACACTGTGCCAAATGTATTTGAGAATAATTCTTCGACCTTGAAATCCGAGATGGTTGCGGTTATTCGTCCCTTGAGAATATCAATATCAGTAAAGAAATCCTTCGATTGAAGGCCATATTTATTGATAATTTTTTGGATCCGATCTTCCACAACAGTTGCACTGCACCGAGGATATATGATAGGTTCAGGAATGTCAAAATTCTCATAGAGCAGCTTAAATTGTGCAAAGTAGGCAACTTCAGATGGCCCTGCAACATATGCAAGAGTTGGGAAGAGATAATCCTGACAGATAGGCCGGAGAATAACATTTGGACTAAAAAGATTCGGGTCAGTGTTTAAAAATTCAAGCATTTCTTCTTTACTAAAAGTTCGACGTGTTCCCTTCAGGGAGAAGCCCTGCTCGCGAGGTTCTATGGCATACCTTCCTCCATTGTGAAATAGAAAAAGATTTACTGCACGTGGTTTTACCTGTGCATGATATTGCTTCTCCAGAAGCTCACTTTGCGTAATAACAAGCTGACATGTGTGTGAGATATTATTTAATTCCTGTTCAAAGATTGGCTTAAGTATTTTCTTTGTATCAGGATTGTGAGGATCGAAGAAAATCAGCCCGGAATCTTCAAGTAAAACATTGACGAGATGGATAAATGCGCGACTGAATGTCATTCCTTTTTGGTACGCTGTTTCAAATAACTCAAAGACTTTTGGCGAATATTCTGTCGGTAATAATGATTGATGCAGACTGCTGAAGAGCATTCCTATTGATTCATCCAAATGAACGCTGCCAACTGCACCTACATTAGTCCCACTTGTTTTTTCTTCAGAGGGATAGCGATGCTGCTGAAGTTCATTCGATGCATTGAGGATTGAAAAAGAACTCACTTCTTCTATATCGTGGTCTTCGCCCTCAATCCAAAATATCGGGACAAAGTTGTATTCAGGATATTGCTGCGAAAGTTGCTCGGTAAGTTTTAACGTGGTCAATATTTTATACAGTGTATAGAGTGGTCCTGTGAAAAGACCAACTTGTTGACCTGTAACAACGGCAACTGTATTTTCATTCAGAAGAAGATCAATGTTTGCTAATGTCTTGATGCCGCAATGATAATCTCGATTCTGATTGAGAAGAACTTGAGCAACCGAAGAACGGTCTATCTCTCGATGTGTCACCGCATTGAGCCGTGATTGCCAGAGATTCTTATCACGGAAATCACCGATGAAAAAATCTTTCACACGCGAATAATTGTCGATATAGTCGACAAAAAGACGGGAAAACCCTGATTCCCCGGATTGGAGTTCATTGAATGGGATGCAATTCATAGGCATTTTAAGAAAAATAAGTGCATTAAAAGTTTTTAATTAATGGAAAGAATAATCTTTTCCAGGAGTTCAGAGAATCGCTCCTTCACATTGTTTGCTGTTTCTGTGACTTCTGCATGTGACAGTTTGTTCTGCGAAATACCGGCGGCTAAATTCGAGATGAGTGAAATGCCGATAGTTTTCATTCCTAAACTGCAGGAAGTGTATAGTTCAGGAACTGTTGACATACCAACAGCATCAACACCAAGGAGTTTAAGCATCTGAATTTCCGCTGGCGTTTCATAGGACGGACCTTTCAGCCAACAGTACGTACCTTGTTGCATCGGTATTTTAATTTGTGCGGCACACTGAAGAACTGTTTGCTGCATCTTTTGATCAAAATATACATTTGGAGTGTAAGTCGAAAAACTGCGCCCATTGCTCTTTGAATGATGCTGTAAAAAGGTAAGATTGATGATATCTTGGATAAGCATAAGATCACCGGCAGAAAAACAACTATTCAAACCGCCAGCCGCATTAGTAATAATAAGTTTCCTGATGCCTATCTGATGTGCAAGGATGACCGGGAATACAACTTGGTCAAGTGACCCAGATTCATAGAAATGAACGCGCCCTTGAAAAACAAGAAGAGGCATCGATTGAGTAGAATCCTTTTGCAGGTAACCGAAAAGAAGTTTTCCGGCATGACCTTGTACAGATGAAACCGGATAATTTGGTATTTCAGACGCCAAAATTGAGGATACTACTCTAATGTTTTTAGAAAATCCACCTAATCCAGATCCAAGAATCAGTGCAAGCCGAGGTTTAAAATCTGTCACACTCCGAATGAACCTAAAGGCTTCCTGAATATTCTTTTTCTTTATCAAGTTCTTATCGCTCAATGGACTGTAAACGGATCGTGCTCCGATGTCATTCCTTAGGTGGTTTGTGACAATATCGGCATCTTGCCTCATAAAGATCCTTAGCGCCAACGACAACACGTTCGTGCTGTTCACTTTTACGCTGTGTCCTATCAGCAGGGTTTCCACATACTACGCAAATTGCTAAGGTTTTGGTGATATACTCAGCAATAGCAAGGAGTTGCGGCATTGGTTCAAAAGGATTTCCTTTGTAGTCTTGATCGAGTCCGGCAACGATGACTCGCTTTCCCTGATCTGCCAATTGATTACATACATCGACGATATTGGCTTTAAAAAATTGTCCTTCATCAATTCCAACTACTTGTGCATCACCAGCCAAGGCTAAAACTTCGATAGCATCTTCAATTACTTGAGCGTTTAAAGATTGTTCGCTGTGCGAAACAATGTGCTCCTGACTATATCGAGTGTCAATTTTTGGTTTAAAAACAACAACCTTTTGTTTTGCGATTTGTGCACGACGAAGACGGCGAATAAGTTCTTCAGTCTTACCGCTAAACATACAACCGCACACAACTTCAATCCAACCGGTATTACGCGGAACGTTATGTAATGCAGACGTATCCATTTTTATTTCTTCAGTTTAAGTGATCGTTTCAAGTTTTTTCCAGTAAATGCAAATGGGAGAAGAGCGCTAAGTTTTAATATTTTAAATCGTTCTTTGGAGTCCATCATGACAATATCAATATCACCAGCCAAATCTGATAAAACCTGCCGACATGCACCGCAGGGAGCTGTAAAGCCATGATCATCTGAAACAAGAGCAAGTGCAGTAAACTTTGATACTTGTGATGAAATGGCATTAAAAATAGCAACCCGTTCTGCACAGATCGTAAGTCCAAAAGAACTGTTTTCGATATTACACCCTGAAAAAACCGTACCATCGATGGCAAGAACTGCTGCACCAACTCTGAATTTGGAAAAAGGAGCATATGCATTCAGTTTTGCTTTTTGAGCGGCTTTTACAAGATCCTTATATTCTCTTTTCATAAATTATGCTATGACTGATTGTTTACTGTTGCGTGTGAAAAATATATAGAAGATTAGACTGAGAAGCAATTTATGGGGATCGTATGGTGATAGAACTCATAGTGAAGTGCGGCGCCAACTACGGCACCACTACTCGCTCGCGGACATTTCCTGCATTGAGAATAGGCTTTGCTTAAATCATGTTAACCTGTTATTCATAAACAAGGTAAGCGCGAGTAGCTGGATATTTTCACATAGTTACTTCTTCAAAAGTTAGATTCCCGAAAGGCTGAAAGCCTACTAATGTATTACGCTTCGCGTGATTCAATTTTATGCCATCGGCTGGGAATGATAGCCGGAGACCTGAGAACGAAACAAGCGTTAGCTTGCAACAATATTCAAGTCATTCCCGTCCCGATTGTCCGCGACAATCGGGATTAGTTCGGTTCGATGAGGAAATCAAAGCGAGATATCGATCCGACTTTAGTCGCGACCGCGACTGTCATATGGCAGTCGGGCAAAGTCGGAGGGGAATCCAAAATAATCCACTACCTAAGCACAGTTCTTTTATTTATTTCGGATTGGTTCAAAAAATAAATATCAGGCATGTGAGTTCCCAACACTACAATGGAATCACATTGTGATTCAATCCATTAATAATTATATTCAAATGTTAATAGTATTTATCTATGAAAACGAAACTAAAGAAAATTGCAAAACCATTCAGCATTGTTCTGCTCATTGGACTCATTCTTTTCTTCCTTTTTGACAGTGTGTTGATGCCTTTCTACGTGCAGAAGGGGAAGACAACGAAGGTTCCTGATGTCATTGGATTGCCACTTGAAGAAGCAAAACAACGAATTAAAGAAGCTGGACTGGATCCTAAAGAAGCGGAATACAAAAATGATAAACGGTATAAAATCGGGACAGTCACGTTACAAAATCCAATTGCCGAATCAGAAGTAAAACGAGATAGAGGTGTTTATTTAACTATTAGCGGAGGAGAAGAACTTGTTGATGTTCCAAATTTGAAAGGCAAATCTGTGCGTGAGGCAGTTTTCAATCTTGAAAAATGCAATCTCAAACTTGGAACAATTTCGTTTGAACCATCAGAAGAGATCTTTGCAAACACGATTATTCGGCAAGAGATTCTGCCAGGCGCGAAAATTAGAAGTGGCAATATCATCAATGTCACTGTAAGTCAAGGACGCTCTACCGACAAACTTCCGGTGCCAGATGTTTCATTAAAGACTCTCAATGAAGCTGAAAAAATACTTATCGATAACGGATTTCGAATTGGGAACACGAGCTATCAAATGAATAGTGATATCCTTCCTAACACGATACTTGAACAAAACCCGCGTGCCGGCGAACTTGTGCAATTGGGACAATCCATAGATCTCATTATTGCTCAAAAGGCTGGCACCGACAATAAAATTAGGAATTAATAAGATGATAAAAATTGCGCCTTCATTGCTCGCTGCAAATTTTAGTAATCTTGGAAAACAGATTGCCGAAGCTGAACAGGGTGGAGCTGATTGGATACATCTTGATGTCATGGACGGACATTTTGTTCCTAATATTACATTTGGTCCCTCACTTGTGGATGCAGTGCGGCAATGTACAAAACTTCCCTTAGACGTACATTTGATGATCGAAGAACCGGAAAAAATACTTGCCGCGTTTCGTTCTGCGGGAGCAGATATTATCACCGTGCATCAGGAAACATGTCCCCATCTGTATCAGACGATTCAAACAATAAAAGAAAGCGGCAGTAAAGCCGGAGTCGCGCTGAATCCATCAACTCCAATCGCTATGCTTCAGGAAGTGATCGATGAAATCGATCTTATCCTCATTATGACGGTTGAGCCGGGATTTGGCGGTCAACACTTCATCAAACAGTCTCTCAGAAAAATTCAAGAAACGAGAGAAATGATTAACCGTTCAAAAAAAGATATTTTATTGGAAGTCGATGGCGGAATAGATATAACCACAGCACGTTCCGTTGTGGAAGCAGGTGCAAATGTTCTTGTCGCCGGGACCGCGGTGTTTAAAGCAGAATCTATTCAAAAAGGGATTCAGCTACTGCGAATTTGATTGACTATTGATTATAAATTGACTTTATTATTGTGATTGCAATTGACTATCCTTCTCAATAAGGGGCGAAAGGTGCAATCGAGATACCAATCCATCTCTCACTAACCATACATAGGAGGTTATATGAAACACCAAAAGGTGTTCTTTTGGAGTTGTATTGTTTGTCTATGTCTGCTTTACTCTTGTAAAGAGCAGACACCAACTGGTCCCGAGAATCCCATTGCAACTAACGGAATATCGGCAGCTGATGGAATCATATTTGATGGAAAGATTCTTACAGTTCCAGAAGGGAATACATGTTTCTTAACAAAGCTTCCATCGTCTCTTAATAAAAGTTCATCAGGAATAAAGACGTACGATTTTGATAAGCTTTATATAAGAGGTAATCTTATTATTGAGGAAATAGTAAAAATTAATGCGACAACAATCGAGTTAAAAGGTGAAATAAAATCAAGTAAATCACTTTATATCAAAGCAGATACTCTTTATGGTAATGGCATCATTAACACCTCTGCATCTGCAGCGCAAGACATAAAATTAGTTAAGAGTGGAAGTTTGCAAAAGACATATGATTCTGGCTCACATGGGGGTCCTGGCGGAGATGGTGGAAGCGGAACGAATGGTGACTCTGGCGAGTTTCCTGGATTCAATAATAATAGAAACGGTACAAATGGTGGAAGAGGTAATGATGCTACAAGTAATGGTACTAATGGCTCGGATGCACTTTTAACTATTACTTACATTATGAGTTCTATTCAGATAGATACTTATGGAGGAAGAGGTGGCAACGGTGGTAATGGTGGTAATGGCGGTAGTGGTGGTAATTCTGATTATTATCGATACGAACGTCAGGTAATTAGCAATAATGTATATATTGACCGTTGGGAGTACGGCTTTTATTTAACTAATAATTATCAAACTGTGATTCCGGTACCTGCGTTTAATGGTGGTAGTGCTGGCAGTGGCGGAAATGGAAGTAATGGTGGAAACGCAGGATCTATTACTGTCTATTATCATTATTTAGCTCCAGGTGCGAATATCAATTGTAACTCAAATGGAGGGAATCCCGGCTTAGGTGGAAATCCAGGCACTCCTGGTGCCAAAGGAATTGGGCAACCGATGAATATAGTCGTAGATATTGTAGCATGGGGAAATCATAATCAAAATTCTATTCCAGGATCCGCTGTTCCAGATGGTCAAAATGGTATTGCTGGTCAAATTGGTAATGGTGGTGCTCCTGGTCTAAGCCGTAGTCCAATCATACAACCATATTAGTCATATTGGAAAAACTTTATTAAACGGGGTCATCCTATTGGATGGAATGGATGACTCCGTTCTTGATAAATTTTCTGGATGGTATGTTACGGGTTATTGAATTGTAATTGGCATCATTAAACGGTTTCCTCGAATACTGTAGGAACATATACTTGATTTGTATCCATTCAAGAATTTGGAAAAGTGGGAATAGTCATTACTGAATTTATCGAACGCTGTATAGTATATTGTCAATTCAAATTAGTCCTTCATTTTATTCTCCACAATAACGGCGGCCGAGTAAGTATATTTCCTATATAGTGCTTGCATCTTAGTCGTAGAAATCTTAACATTTGTTAGTGAATAAGTTGAAATTGTTAATATAGTATCGTATTCAATGAATATTACGTTAACAAAGAAGGATAACGATTATGATGCTCGATAAAATAGATTGTGAATTGCTTGATATTCTTCAAGTGGAAGGAAGAACGAAACGGAACGAATTAGCAGAGAAGGTAGGGCTCTCGCTTCCTGCCGTCAGTGAGCGAATGCATAAGCTTGAACAAGAGGGGATCATCCAAGGATATTACACAAGACTGGACCACAAGCGTCTGGGAAAAGACATTACTGCATTTGTTGTTGTGACAGTAGATTCATCGAGACACTATCAAACGGTGCTTGAACATGTTATGAAAACTGACGACATCCAGGAGTGTCATGCAATAACAGGGAATGGCACACATTTATTGAAAGTGCGGACAGAAAATACTGAAGGTTTAGAAAAATTATTATCGAAGATTCAATCGTGGCAAGGAGTTTCCAAAACGACAACAAGTCTTGTCCTCTCGAGCCCAAAAGAAACCACCAAGATAAAAATCACTGCTCAAAGATAATTATCTGCAAATCGTCATTTCCCCTAGACCACGAGATGTATTATCCATCTCAACCTGAAGCATTGCTTTTCATTTCCCTTCTTGCTACTTTCACAACACAGACGAGGTGACAGTTGGAGTTCTATCGTATTACATATAAAACCGAAAAGCGAGTGGGGATGATCTCTCTCAACTGGCCGGAAAAACAAAACGCCCTTGACGATCAGATGGTCTCTGAACTGACGCAGGCATTTGTGCAAGCGCAAAGGGACGCCGCTATCAAAGCAGTGATATTGCGCGCAGAAGGCGATACATTCTGTTCTGGTATGGAATTTTCTTATCTCCAGCGTATTTCTAAATACGACTTCAATCAGAATCTGCAAGACTCGACAGATCTCATGAAGCTCTTTCAGCAGATTTATACGTTGCGAAAACCAGTCATTGCGCTCGTTCAAGGAGAGGCACTTGCCGGAGGATGCGGATTGGCGACTATCTGTGATTTCGTTATCGCTGCTCGTGAGACCGCAAAATTTGGATACACGGAAACGAAAATAGGTCTTATTCCAGCAATTGTCTTGATATTTTTAGTAAGGCGGATTGGCGAAGGACGAGCGCGCGAGCTTGTATTACAAGGGAACATCATCGATGCAGAAGAATCTCTTACGCTTGGACTTATTAGCAAAGTTGTACCCGCAATCGACTTAGAAAAGACGGGTGTGCAGCTCGCAAATGAATTGATCACAAACAACAGCGGCTCCTCGATGGGATTGATCAAGGAACTTCTTGCGCGCGTGTATGGAATGGAAACAAGCGATGCGCTGGATTATGCTTCTCATCTCAATGCGTTGACGCGCATGACAGACGATTGCAAACGGGGGATTGACGCATTTCTCAATTCCAAACCAATTAAGTGGTAATTAATTATGGGTGAACCATGAAACAGCTTTCTGATGCCATCCGCAGCATTCCTGATTTTCCAAAGAAAGGTATAGTCTTTCGCGATATCACGACGCTGCTCAAGGATGCAGATGCCTTGCAGAGTGCTGTTGCTCTTTTAATGAAACACTATGAACATTCAAAGATCGATAAGGTTGTCTGCATCGAATCTCGCGGATTTATCCTCGGATCAGCGTTAGCAGTGAGTTTAGGTGCGGGCTTTGTTCCTATCCGGAAAAAGGGAAAGCTTCCTGCTGAAGTAATGAGAGAGCAGTATGCATTGGAATACGGTACCGATGTTATCGAAATGCACGTGGATGCAATCCAGCCCGGAGAGCGTATTTTATTGCATGATGATTTGCTGGCAACGGGTGGAACGATGTGTGCAGCCGTTAAACTTGTTGAAAAACTTCACGCAAATATTGTCGGCATATCTTTTCTGATTGAGCTCTCTTTTCTTCAAGGACGAAAAAACCTGAAGGAGTACGATATTTATTCACTTGTCCAATATGACAAAGAATAATTCTTACTCTTTCATTTCTCTACTATGGAATTCCCAGCGTTATATTTCTGATCACTTCTGATACAACGTTTCAGAGGATCTTACAATGAAAACAATTATTGAACCATTTAAGATCAAATCCATCGAACCCATCAAGTTCACGAGCGAACATCAGCGAGAAAACATTTTACGTACCGCGTACTATAATCCATTCCTGATTCCGGCGGAAGATGTTCTTATCGATTTACTCACGGACAGCGGGACTTCTGCTATGAGTGCAAAGCAATGGTCCGGTATGATGGATGGCGATGAGTCGTATGCGGGTTCAAAAAGTTTTTACCGCTTTGAGAAAACTGTCCGCGCGCTGACAGGATTTACATATATTATTCCAACACATCAAGGACGCGCTGCAGAAAAGATTCTTTTTTCCATTGTCGGCGCTCAAGGCAAATGGATCCCGAACAATACGCATTTTGATACGACTCGTGCAAATGTGGAATACTCAGGCGCTGAAGCTGTGGATATGCTGAATGAGACAGGAAAACATCCAAATCTCATTGCCGACTTCAAAGGGAACATGGACATTGCAGCGTTGAAGAACTTTATTGAGGAAAAGGGAGCGGCGAACATACCGCTCTGTATGATAACAGTAACAAATAATTCCGGCGGCGGGCAGCCGGTCTCCATGGAAAATATCCGGCAAACAAAAAAAATACTTCGGAAACATGGAATTCCATTGTTTCTTGACGCCTGCCGATTTGCAGAAAATGCCTACTTCATTAAATTACGCGAGAAAGGATATTCAAAAAAATCTGTTCGTGAGATTGCGCGCGAAATGTTTTCCTATGCCGACGGCTGCACGATGAGTGCAAAAAAAGACGCACTCGCAAACATCGGCGGTTTTCTGGCAATGAATGACAATGAGCTCGCTGTGAAATCGAGAAACCTTCTGATTGTTACTGAAGGATTTCCCACGTACGGCGGCTTGGCCGGACGGGATCTAGAAGCTATTGCTCAAGGCCTGGATGAAATTCTTGATGAAGATTACCTTCGTTATCGAATCCGTTCTGTGGAATACCTTGGCGATAAATTCACCGCAATTGGAATTCCCATTGTTCAACCGCCGGGCGGACATGCAATCTATATCGATGCAAAGCAATTCTTACCGCACATCCCACCTCATCAATATCCAGGACAAGCAGTGGTAAGCGAGTTCTTTCGTGTCGGCGGAGTACGAAGTGTAGAAATAGGAAGCGTAATGTTTGGTAAGTATGATTCAAAGAGCGGCGCACTTATTTCTCCACCGATGGAACTGGTGCGCCTTGCTATTCCGCGACGAGTCTATACGCAAAGCCATATGGATTACGTGGTCGAAGTAGCAGAAGAAGTATTTAAGAATCGCACTAAATTAAAAGGTTTCAAAATTATCGAAGAAGCACCAACACTTCGGCACTTTACCGCAAAATTTAAACGTTTGACGTGATGGGATTTCTTCTAATCCTTTTCAAAAAAGCGTTGCTTCCGTAGCACAATCTTCCTAACTTCGTTTAGCTTGATAACTCAAGAAATACAAAATTCTATGATCAAATGTTCGGTTTGTCAGACAGAAAACGACCAATACGCGACAATCTGCAAAAAGTGCGGTAGTTTTTTGCAAAATCGGGTTCCTAATTTGGACTTGTTTGATGTGCTATGGAAAATCATCGAAAACCCTCGAGATGCTTTTCGATTGATTATGCGTGCAGAACATAAAAATTATGCAGTGTTCCTCTATACGTTGTCTGGGATTGCCGTCACATTCGCAGGATTTTGGCATTTCAAGATTGGAGATCGATTCGAGAATATTCTCGTACTCATTTTTTTAGCAATTCTGATTGGCATCCCTTTAGGCATCGTGCTTTGTCCCATTGCTTCTTCGCTTCATTGGGGCATATCGAAAATATTGGGTAATAAAGTATCATTCCGTACCTCATTGGGCATTACAAGTTATTCATTAACTCCGATCGTACTATCGTTATTCTTAGTATTACCGCTTGAATTATTGACTTTTGGTATGTACTTCTTCACATTTAATCCGCCTCCGATAACAATCAAACCGATACTCTATATACTGCTGATCGGACTTGATTTTTCTTTGGCGGTGTGGGCATGGGTGCTTTTAATCATTGGAACGAATGTAGGCAATCAAATCTCTTTATGGAAATCAATAGTGATGAGTTCGGTTGTGTATGGACTTCTTGTGATTGGATTAGTGGCTGGCGGCGGATATGTGCTGAAAATATTTTAGAGTAACGAATCCGCAGGAAGCAATGACACGAGAAAAATTTGAGGACATAGCTGAAGAAGTATTTGAAGGTTTGCCAAGAATATTCGGCGACAAGATTGATAATGTTCACATCATTGTGGAGGATTATCCTTCGGAAGATGTCATGCACAACATGCATGTCGGCAAAACATCTCTCTTGGGCTTGTATCAAGGAATACCGTTAACACATCGGGGAACATGGTACGGAACAAATCCGACAACTCCCGATAAGATTTCTTTGTATCAGGTAAACATTGAATCTGTTTGCAGAAACGATGAGGAAGTGTCCGACCGTATTCAAGAAGTATTGCTTCATGAACTAGGGCATTATTTCGGGATGAGTGAGTTGGAAATTCGAAACGCAATGAAAAATTTTAAATAATTCAATTCATTATTTCAAGAAAGAAACCTATGTCGAAAGTCATTTTACAAATTTCATATGAAATAAAGCCGGAAAAACGCGAGGACTATCTTGCTCTTGCAAAAGAACTGAAAAATCACTTTGCCGGCGAACAGAAGAAGAATTATGCTATCTTCGAACAAAAGGGGAAGAAGAACTTTTTTGTAGAAGAATTTGTCTGCAATTCGGTAGAAGAATATGAAGCACTCGAAGATGGAATGACGGAGAGCGGCGAAGAGTTGGTGAATCGCCTTGAAACTTACTTGAAAGAAGGGAAAGCTCGGTACGCAACGCTTGTGGAAGTTGCGTGATGAATAATGCCGTTCCATTCGTGCAGCGCATTCTCAAGATGTGATATCGTAGGAGCATATCCAAAACCCACAACATAAATTGCATGCACACTGATAGCGGGTAACCGCACGTAATAAACAAGGTTATATCGTAGGGGCACAATACGTTGTGCCCTTTTTTATTATATAATAAAGTAACCACCTCTGTTCAGATTGAAAAGAATCTGAACGTCCTTACCATGTTGTTTCTTTTTTCATCGCTACGAAGGGAACAATCCACCCGTTATTATCGTTCATGAATAAGAAGCTGGTTAATGATTTTTCAAATTACATTGGACAGAATTATTTATTACTTCGCCGTCTGAAAATATGATAATTAATGCGATATTTGCTAATAAATAGAACGAAGTCTCTCTCTCTGCACTATCGCAGTATTTTACGTATTGTTGTACCTGCATTGATGCTGATGCTGCTTCTGACAAGTATAAGTGTCAGTGCATTCCACAATCACCGTGATTGTGGAAATCCAGATAACTGCGCAATTTGCACTTTCCAGGTTTCCAGTTCTGTAGTATCTTTCGATACAGCTCCAAGTGCCGATCCTTATGATGAACCAGTAATTCTTTCCTTAGTCGCTCTTCCCGAAAGAATCGCAACACCGTTCCATACAACAGTTTTTCCTTCTCACGCTCCTCCGCAATTTAGTTAATCCAATATTAAAAAAATAGCTGCATCCATTGCTGCATTAAAATGCGGTGGATGTTGTTTCCTTTGTTGTCGTACCATATCCAGCAGTACTTTTGTTGTTGTTTGTAGTGTCATAAAAGTGAGGAGTTTATATGAAGTTGAATAAATTAAATACTTCGACAGTAATTCTTTTAATTCTGGCGCTGTTCGGATCGCTCCGGGCTCAGTCGAGAGAAGGATCTGCCTTCGATCAGTCCAAATTTGTTCCCGATATCGCATTTATTCTCGATGTCTCCGGCGTTGCGCGTAATATTGCTGATCAAAAATATTTCTCTTTAACAATTCCCGGCTTGAGCTATCCGTTTCTGAACCAAACGGTTTCTTCCGGTTTAAATGCGCATCGCGGTATGAATTTCAATTATGGCGAGATGTCGCTGTATTCTGTTGTAGATCCGTATTTCGATCTCTTTGCAGTCATTGGCCTTTCGCCGGACGGCGCTGGCCTTGAAGAAGCATATTTCACGACGCGTAAGCTTCCGTACGGCTTTCAGTTAAAGGCGGGAAAATTTCTTGCAAGCTTCGGGAGGATCAACGAGCAGCATGAGCATTACTGGGATTTTGCCAACCGGCCGCTTGTAGCCACGGCATTATTCGGCGAGGATGGATTGAAAGAAATCGGTGCCCAGGCAACCTGGGTTGCACCGACATCATTTTATCTCGTGCTTGGTGTAGAGGTGTTGAACGGAGCAAACGAACAGAGCTTCGGTACCGCAGGTTTCAGCGATCCGAAAAGCAGCGTTGCTATCGATGCTGCGCAGGGGCCGAATCTTTTTATTGGATATATCCGTTCGTCATTCGATATTGATGATGCCTCAATCTTATTCGGCATCTCCAATGCGATAGGGACGACAAGGACCGATCAGGACTTTTCTTCTTCAGGAGGTGCAGGAGAAGCTGTCAATGCGAACACCGATATTGTCGGCGGTGACCTCACCGTGAAATATTCTCTCGACGCTATCCGTTATCTTTCTTTTCAGAGTGAATATATGTATCGCGTGATGAATGGAACGGAATATGTGCGCGATTCTTTGAATGCCGTCTCGTCATCAAGCCTTGATAAGTATCATTCCGGTTTTTATGCACAGGTTGTAGCAAAGCTGGATCAGTTATGGAGAGTTGGTGTGCGGTATGATCTGCTGATGCAGAACGATGTCTCACTCGCTGGAGCGGACCAACACATGCCATCAAATCTTCCGCGTTATTCTGCAATGATCGAATACAGCCCTACGGAATTCTCTCGGCTTCGTCTTCAAATCGATAGAGATTTGAGTCGTTATGTGCAGTACTCTGGAGGATGGTCGCAGCAGCCGTATACACAAGTTATTTTACAAGCTAATTTGACAATAGGCGCTCATGGCGCCCATGCATTCTAAAGAAAATAAATTCACGTCTCATCATGGAGAATCGTATGAAAGTATCGAAAATAATTCCGCTGTTGCTGCTCTTACTGCTGTGTGTGCAAACAGCATTCACGGGTCAGCTGCAGGTTGTCACAACCTACGGGTACATCAGCGACATCGTTCAGCGCATCGGCAAGGATCGTGTTGAGGTCATCTCTCTTGCAAGGGGAGATTATAACCCACATGTGATTATTCCCAAACCGTCCTTCATTGCCAAATTGCGAAGGGCCGATCTTCTTATCATTAATGGGGGACAGTTAGAAATTGGCTGGCTGCCGCAAATTATTAAGCAGGCGAGCAACGGGGCCGTGCAACCGGGTGAGAGGGGATTTCTCGATCTTTCGATGCATGTGCATCTGATCGATGTGCCGACGAGCGTTTCCCGTGAGCTCGGCGATGTACATCCTGAAGGCAATCCGCATTATTTCCTCGATCCCGATAATATCCCAGTCATAGCAAAGTCCATCACTGAAAGACTCAGCGAACTCGATCCGGATAATCAAGCGTTTTACGAAGCGAATAATAAAGAATTGTACGCACTCTGGCAGCAAAACATGAAAACGTGGGAAGAGAAATTGAAACCGTTCAAAGGAGAAAAAATTCTTGAATATCACAGAATCTTCGATTACTTCCTGCACCGGTTCGGGTTTACGATTGTCGGCACCATTGAGCCGCTTCCTGGAATTCCGCCTACAACAAAACACATTGCCGATGTCGAGAAATTGATTCAGAGGGAACAGGTGAAGTTTATACTGCAGGATGTGTACAATCCGCAGGATGCCTCTACGTATTTATCGAAACGGCTTAACGTAAAACTTATTGTTATGCCGCATGATGTCGGCGCAGTAAAAGAAGCCGATAATGTGTTCAATGTATTCAACGAGATCGTAAGGAGACTGACCAATGGCTGATATTCTTCTTTCCGCATTCATTCTTTCTGTCGTACTGCTCGGCATTCATTCCTTCTTCGGACTGGAAATCATCAGGCGAGGAATTATTTTTACGGACCTTGCAATAGGGCAGATGTCGGCATTTGGAGCGGCGCTTTCCATTCTTTTCTTCGATGGTCTCTATATCTATCCGCTTTCACTTGCTTTTGCTTTACTTGCTGGACTTGCCATTGCAATCGCATCCAAGCGAACCCTCTCGCACGAAGCATTCATTGGACTCCTGTACGCATTTGGAATTTCGGGCGTGTTTATTATCCTTTCCAAGTCGGCGCACGGAATGGAGATGTTCGATAAGCTGATGGCATCTGATATTCTCTTTACGCCATGGTCGGATATTATCGAAACGGCGGTCATTTATACCTTGCTCGGTCTGCTGCTCGTCTTTGTCTATCCACGCATGAAAGGATTCTGGAAAGATGCGCTCTTCTTTGTATCGTTTGCAGCGACGGTGACCAGTTCTGTGCGCTTGGCTGGAGTGCTTATTGTCTTTTCGCTCCTTGTTGCGCCTGCATATATAGCACTGAGGATCAATAAAGGGAAATTGCTTCTCACTGCATGGATCATCGGAACGGGAGTTAATTTAATATCGATTCTCGTTTCCTACAATCTGGATCTGCCAACAGGATATACGCTTGTGTTTTTTCACGCATTGCTGGCGTTGAGCGTATCGATTTTATTTCCGGTGAGAAAAAAGAAGGAACAAGAGGAAGTGCCGGCAAAATAAGCAAGTTAATAACGTAGAGACGCATCGCTATGCGCTCTTTTTAATTAATTAGGTAAGTATGACCGTGACCGATCTATGACACATTACCTCTCCGAACGCTCAAAGCGATCGGAGAGGTTTGATTAGCGCAGAGGTGGTGGTTTAAATTTGTACCAGCAAAGTAAGCCGGATTCAAACATAGGGACGATTCTATCGCAGACACTGACGCAACAGAAAACACCAACAAAGTAAACGAGATACTATCGTAGGGGCACGACACGTTGTGCCCTTTTTTATTCGGAAGGGTGTGATCGTCACCTTTCATAAAAAAGCCGGCAAGTGACGGTTACATGCTTAATAGATTCATACGTAGGGACTTTCAATTGAACGTCCCTTCAATACGTTCAAAATCGGCGTTGAAACTTTCCTCTTATCCGCTTCGTAAGCTTGATGTGAATTCTTCGGTGAATCCAATAAAAATGAAGAAATTTAATTAAGGAGGCGTCTTCGTGAAACAAATAATTCTCATACTTATGAGTATCCTGCTTATGGTTGCAATAACCAATCAGGCTGCGGCTCAAACAAAATGTATTTGGATCGTCAAATCAAACAATGGTACAGAACTACAGAAGATCGGCATTTCGCTTCCCCTAGCAAAGCTCCTCGCTGATATGGATGGAGATTTCAACATTAACGGCGTGAAATTAAAATATAGAACACTCATTCAGGCATATAAAAGTGGTTCAGTTGTACGAATAAAGGACAGCACCGAAAACGGCGAGACGAAGGTATATAGTGGAAAGTTTGATCAGAAAATGAAAGAAAGTTCAGAAAGGAACAATCGTCTCATCATTGAAAACTCGGATAACGGAGAGGAGCCGACAGTTTCCAAATTGCGTGTAAAATCAATACAATCATTAGCCATGTTATTCGCGATGATCGGATCAATAGATTTAGACGACGACATGGAAAAAATCGAATCTGCACTTGAACAAGGAGGTGTGCTCTATATCCGTGATTTCAAAAAAGACTCACGGCTGTGGATGTACGTGAATTAACTGCAAGTCCATGATTCCCAAGTGTTCCAATTCAGTACTGGCGAAGTAAAACAAATCCCTCCCTTTTTCCTCCTCCACAGGGAAGGGGTAGCCTGCCCGCCGCACGCGAGATATGCTTGCGGTAGGCGCGGGTGAGGTTGTGGTTTGGAGAAGTAGTTTAAATTTGCACCAGCAAATTAATCAGGATAAAATGAAAGGATTTGAGATGAAATTTGTAAAACGTATTCTCATGATCTTATTGAATTTCCTATTACTTTATTTACTTGTCAGTGTGTTCAAAATTCCGCATAAAGAAACTTATAATTCCAAAGATTCTTTTGTTTTCTCCAAAGGAAATGCCCCTCAGGAAATAAGGTCAGAAATCATCCAACAATTACAAATGTTACAAGCGGGGTATGTTAAGCGTGACACATCTCAGGTAGAATATTTTATGAAACGATTATTTTCTCAGCAAAACATTGTTATTCTTGCGACAATGCCCAATGAGATATTTAGTGGTTACAATGAAGCTGCCAGGGTCATTCGCAGTGATTGGGCTTCCTGGGGAGATTGCCGTTTCCTTGTAGATAACGCAAACATCTCGACCTTCAAAGATGTGGCCTGGTTCTCCACAATAGGTTTTGTAAAGTTTGATTTATGCAGGTTCTTAATCCTACCATTGCGACTATCAGGAGTTATGGTTAAAGAAAACCACGTTTGGAAATTTCAGCAACTGCAATTTCAATTCGATTTAAATTTTAGTTTTGTTTTATTAATGATTGTTGTGCTGATGATAGTACTATCCAAAGATATAATTCTGCTTGCAATTACGGCCATTCAAAGCCTGAGCAAAGGAAAAGATTGAATATGCAGGGGCGTATCGCTATGCGCCCTTTTTATTTAATTGAGTGTAACCGTCACCAACCATGAAGGTAATATCGTAGGGGCACAACACGTTTGCCTTTTTTTTTATTCGGAAGGGTGTGACCGTCACCTATCATGAAAAAGCGGGGCAGGTGACGGTCACATGCAGGATTTTTGTTTTCAAAATTATTATTATTATATCGAAAACATCCTAAGGAAATCTTTATGTGCGGCAGATATGCTTTCATAAATGGCAAAATGGTCTTTGAGCTTGTCGGGCGAGACATCCTTGGCAACAGAAAAGATGCATTAGACGATCTTCCTCGATACAATGCATCACCCATGCAGCAGATGCCGGTATTAGCAATTCAAAATGGAAATATCGTCATAAGAAAAATGCAGTGGTGGCTTATCCCTCATTGGTCAAAAGACGGGAAAATACAGGCATCGACATTCAATGCCAAATCAGAGACTTTAGATCAGAGCAAGCTCTTTGCTCCATATTTTAAATCGAGCCGGTGCCTCGTCCCCGCAGATGCTTTTTATGAATGGCAGAAAATGACTACCGTTATAGAGGTAAATGGGAAGACAAAAAAAATCTTGTCAAAGCAGCCGATGTGTATCCGTATGAAGGATGAAAAAACATTTATGTTTGCCGGGTTGTTCTCTGTCTGGAAGAACGAGAAGGGAGAGAAATTTCCAAGTTTCACCATTCTTACGACAGAACCTAATAAGCTCATAGAAGACATTCACACCCGCATGCCTGTCATACTTTCTGAAAAACAATTCGATCAATGGTTGGATCGTGATTACAACGATATCGCGAAGCTTAAAACACTATTGAAGCCCTATTCGGCAGCTAAAATGGATGCTTATCCGGTCTCGACTTATGTGAGCAATTCACAGCACGAGGGACCTGATTGTATGAACCGCGAAAAGAAAATCTGATCAATTATATCCAACGTTGGCAGACTCATAGGAAATTCAAACATTGCCGGTAGTACCGTATAATTACGCCAAGTAATATCATAGGGGTGCATCGCTATGCGCCCTTTTTTATTTGGATAGATGTGACCGTGACCTATCATAAAAGATCGGTCGGGTGACGGTCACATACTAACGAGGATTTTAACTCCATTGTAAACAAGAAGAGGTATGGCTACATTGTTGATAGGAGAAGAAGTATTTATGTTCTCACCTTAAATCGTTACGTAGTTACTAATATTGGTATTCAAACAAAAGGAAGCCATTCATGAAATCTAAAAATGATATTATATCAAAATTGACAAAGACTATTATCAAGTTCCGCGATCAAAGGAACTGGAAACAGTTTCACAATCCCAAAGATCTTGCGCTTGCAATATCAATAGAAGCCTCAGAACTGAATGAGCTTTTTCTTTGGAAACACCACGATGAATATGATAAAAAGCGACTCGCCGAAGAATTGGCAGATGTGCTTACCTATTCGCTTCTTTTGGCACATGAGGCAAATCTGGATGTGGCGAAGATAATCAATTCCAAAATCGAGAAAAACAAAAAACGTTATCCAATCAAGAAATCAAAAGGATCAGCGAAAAAATATAACGAGGTTTGAGTTAAATGACTGTGACTGTCTCCGACCAATGATGTTTTACCTCTCCGACCGCTTAAAGCGATCGGAGAGGTTTGAGAGATTGTCGGTTTCGTACTTTAATTGCACGAGTGGTGTGGCAACACATCGCCTGTTTTGTTGTGGGGCTGTAAAAGCCGTTGCAAACAAAGCGAGGTTTGGCTACATTCTTAAAAGTATTTCCACTAAATTAATGCACATAGCGGGCGGGCGATAATCACACCGGGCGTTAAAGGGAGAACGATCCGACCTGTGATCGGATTCTACAAATAAAATAAGCATTGTAGCCGCGATCGCTGATCGACGTCGGTTACAGAAATATTCTGGAATAACAGATAAAAGGAAGAGAGAAAGATTGTGTAGAGGAGAGCGTAGAGTCCGATGATCACATCGGACGGAAAGAAGTGAATGATCCGGTCATTGACCGGATTCTACAAATAAAAAGATAAATAAGAATAATTAATGAAAAAGATTTTATTTCTTGCCTCTTTGATATTGGTCATGTCGGTTAATTCTTGTTTTTATAAAAAATCACGAGTGAAGGTAATTTCAGATATTTCGTTTCCTCCCGTTTGGACTTTTAAGAGTAGTTGTGCTAAATGTCATGGGTATGCGAGGGAAATCTATGGTGTACGACTTAAAAACATGGAAGACGAAGCACTTAGACATGAGATCGAAGGAATGATGTACCATAAAGCCGACTTAAATCCTGATAGTATCGATGTTGATGCAATGGTTGCGTACAGCATAGCATTGAAGAATGACGAACCGTTTGCAGTTGCTGTAAATTCAAAATCTTTTTTGGAAGGCAAAGTCGGCAATTTAATACTTGAAGCCTCCCCTGATACGAAAGTGGAAATAAATAATGATAAGGTCAGGATCATAGAGAATCAAAATATCTACGAACTATTTTATGATCCGGTAAAAATTATGAAGGTGGAAGTCAAAGTTACACGTAACGGCGCTTCTTCTTCCTTTGATTTTCCGGATGAGTTGTGGGTGCAGTAATAGCGCGTTTATTCTTCTAAGACACTATTGTGGTGTTGGAAGTGATGAAAATTTGTCGTACCCTGTGTGTAGAGAGATACTCCAAAGGCTATAAAAATATTCAATGGACCCTGCCAGATAAAAACTCAAAATAACACCCTAGAGAAAATCACTTGTATACGTCGCGAAATAAACAACAGTGCATAATAACAAATTGCTCAAAGGAGAAACATCATGAAAATGTATGTCGGTAATCTGTCACGCGATATTTCGGAAGACGAATTAAAAAAGGAATTTGCAGCATTTGGGGCTGTCGATTCTGTTGCTCTCATAAAAGACAAATTTACTGGAACAGCGAAGGGATTCGGATTTGTGGAGATGCCGGTACAAGCGGAAGCAGAGGCAGCTATTGCCGGATTGAATGATAAAGAGCTCAAAGGACGTAAAATTGTGGTAAACGAAGCTCGCCCGATGACCGACCGAAAGCCTGGCGGCCGTGGACGCGGCAGTTCTGGCGGCGGTGGAAACCGTTCTAGGTACTAGCCATTTTTTTTATCTCGTTTTTTCTGAACATCCGAGGGAGATGCGGTAGGAAGAGATGCGACCGGTTTACCCTAAGCGGTGTTTGGCGGATGTTCGCGGTTTTGAAATCAGCCGAGGTCAGTAGTAGAGTCCCTGCCTGCGGCAGGCAGGCGATGATCACATCGGACAATTGTGGATGAGTGATCCGGTCAGTGACCGGATTCTACAGAAATACGGTGGAATGACAAATGAAAATAAAAAGATAAAGATTTTTTAGGGGTGGTCAAAAAATATGGGCTGAACACTACAACAAATCAGCTACAACGATCTTAGCCAATGAAGAATGGAGATTGCCGGATTTGTATGAAATCGGAACAGCCGAATAATCCATTGCACGGAAAGACTTTGGAAACTATCTTGCAGCATTTGGTAGCTCACTATGGGTGGGAACAGATGGGAGCACGGATTAAGATCAAATGCTTCAATGACAATCCAAGTATTCAATCGAGTTTAAAATTCCTGCGTAAAACTCCTTGGGCACGAATAAAAGTGGAAAAGATGTATCTTGAAAGTATAAGAAATTATATCTAGACAATGTCAGCAACCTCGGTTAGAGGTTTTTTTTGTAACGGACTAGAGAAATGAGTGATTTTGTCGATATTATTTTATCAAATAAGTTTTACATGATTCTCGCGCTATGTCTAGTAAGTGTCATAGTGTTTTTTGTCATAAAAAAGACGATAAAATTATTCATATATGCCGTTATCATACTGATCGCATTTCTTGCATATATTTATTATACAGGTAAGTCAGTCACTTCGACTATCGAGCCGGTCGAAAAAGCTGTGAAAAAAGCTGAGCGGGTTATCAAATAAGACTCATCCATTCAGGATGAAACGATTGTGTATTCGCATAGTGCGTTTGTGGAAGGAAAGATAGATTGACGTTCCTGCCCCTTGCCAAAAAGACAATGCGCAAGTAATCCTCGCCTACCCTTTAATATTAAATTGAGACATACGTCATTGGCAGGTAAAGCATTTATTTTGTATTTTTATTTATGTAAGTAAAAATGGCATGATAAGTGAATGACACGTACTATGCAGCAAGAATGACCGATCATTCTTCATGTGCTAACTCAATGAAGGGCAAGAATAATGGCACTCTCCGAAAAGATTAACGATGATCTTAAAGCCGCAATGAAATCCGGCGACAGCATTAAGTTGAACACGATTCGATCTATTCGGTCACGAATTATAGAACTTTCTAAACGTGGTGCTGGTTCAGGCATTACAACCGAGGATGAATTGACAATTCTCTTGTCTGAGACGAAGAAGCGGAAGGAAGCACTAGAGATGTACCAGAAAGCAGGGAGGACAGACCTTGCAGATCAAGAACAACGTGAGCTCGAAATCATTCATGAATATTTGCCAAAGCAAATGAGCAGGGAAGAAGCCGTGGATATTGTAAAAAAAATAATCCAGGAAGTTGGGGCAGTCTCTGCAAAAGATTTCGGAAAGGTCATGCCTGCTGCAATGAAAGAATTAAAAGGCAAGATTGACGGAAAAGTTGTACAAGAAGTAGTGAAACAGCAATTAGGAGAATAATGCCATGATGCTCGACATTCTTATCGGCATACCAATGCTCGTTTTTATTCTGCTCGGATTGCGCGATGGTGCTGTCCGCAAACTCGTTGCAATTGTCGCTCTCATTGCCGGCCTCTTTCTTGGGCAGATTTATATGCATGATCTCGGTCAATTTTTATCAGAAAACGGATGGATTCAGTCCACCGATGCTTCGATGTACGGATTCTTATTTATTTTCTTAGGAATGGCGATACTACAAGGGCTGCTGTACAAAATTCTTACTGGCGGTTATAAAATTGGAGGTTTGGCAGACCGAATTGGCGGAATGGCTCTTGGTTGCATTGAAGGTGCTTTGTTTATTAGTTCTCTGCTCTTTATTTTTGCACTCACGGGATTTCCTTCTCATGAAACAAAACGTGATGCACGGTTCTATAAACCCATAGTAAATATCGCACCTCAAATATTGGATTTAACATCATCGCTTGGCACTGATTCTTTTGAAAAGCTTAAAGAAATGAGTAATCCTGGTGCAATTGATGGAAAAACAAAAGTAAAAGGCATTCACGGATCCGTCGATAGCTCTGCCGTATTGGACAAAAGAAAACAGTTGGAAAAAATAAACGAGGCTCGTGAAACAGCTCGGAAGCAAAATCCATAGTGACTCAGCCGTCCATACATCTTCCACCTTATTTCGTTGATGCACAGCGCAAGCTGGAATATGATAAAGTAGTTGAACGGATTAGCAAACTTGCATTTTCAGAATCTGGAAGACAGCAAACTCTCCGCCTTACACCACAAATCGACCGCACTATCATTGAGCAAGAACTTCGTAAAGTTTCAGAAGCCAAAGAGCTTCTTATTGCCGAAACAGCAATTCCATTAGATGGATTTAAAAATATCGTCGCTGCATTGAAGAAGACAACGGTCGAAAACCAGGTTCTTTCTCTTGTTGAATTATTAGAAATTGCAGCGACCATTCGCGTTTCTCGTTCACTTAAAGTATTTCTGGTAAAACGTGCTTCACAATATCCAGCGATAGGCATCTATCACCAGCAATTGTTTGCTGATAAAATAATTGAACATCACATTGATGAAGCGCTGGATGAGCGGGGATTTGTCAAAGATTCAGCGAGCCGAGAATTGCGTGATATTCGGCGCTCGATGATAGGGGCGAGTGATGCATTGCGGAAGCGGCTTGAATCTATACTCCGGAACGTCGCTCAGCAGGAATTTCTCCAAGATGATATTATCACGACCCGTGATGGTCGATTTGTGATTCCTATTAAATCAGAATACAAGCACAGTGTACCAGGATTCATTCATTCTTCTTCTTCAAGCGGTGCTACTGTGTTTATTGAACCGGCAGAATCACTTGAGCTCAATAATGCCTTACGAGAGCTTCAACTCCGTGAGCAGCGAGAAATTCATCGTATTCTCGCCGATCTCACAAAACAGGTCAGCGAAATACGCGAACCACTCGCCGTAAGTTATTCTGCTCTTACAGAACTTGACGTTATCTTCGCACGTGGAAAGTATTCGATTGAATTATGCGGAAATCCGCCTGTGATTTCTGCTGTCCCATGCATTAAATTATTCAATGCTCGGCACCCAATTCTTCTTCAGCATCTTAAAAGAGAAAAAACTGTCCCGCTTTCGATAGAACTTGGCGGGGAGACTCAAACGCTTATCATCACCGGTCCAAATGCCGGCGGTAAAACTGTGACGATGAAAACAGTCGGCCTCCTGGCATTATGTGCACAGGCAGGCATTCATATTCCCGCGGATTCTGAATCAGAACTATTTCCATTTCAAAAAATATTTGTCGATATAGGCGACGACCAGTCTATTGAAAATGATCTGAGCTCTTTTAGTTCACATCTTCATTCACTCCATAATATTCTTGAAGAAGCAGATGCATTATCGTTGGTATTGATTGATGAAATTGGCACAGGAACAGATCCATCTGAAGGAGGTGCCTTGGCGGCTGTGGTGCTGCAAGACCTTACTGCCCGGCAAGCGATCACTATAGCGACAACGCATCACGGTATATTGAAAGTATTTGCTCATGAAACGCTAGGCATGGACAACGCTTCTATGGAGTTTGACCAAGAGTCCTTATCGCCAACCTATCGTTTCAGAAGCGGAATTCCAGGAAGCAGTTACGCATTCGAGCTTGCTGAACGGTTAGGAATATCGCATACTCTCTTGAATCGGGCACGCACTCAAATGGGAGATGAAAAAACGAAGCTTGAATCGCTTATTCTGGAACTTGAACGTCAAGGTCAAGAATATCAACATCAATTGCGTCAAACAGCAAAAGAAAAAGAGCATTTAGAATCGATGATTTTATCTTACGAACAAAAGACAACGCAATTAAAACGTGAATTAGGAACAATTAGGAAAAAAGCAATTGAGGAAGCAAAAGAAATTGTTCAGCAAGCTCAGTTAAAAGTTGAGCGTTCAGTAAAGGAAATTCGCGAGAGCGGCGCTCAGCGAGAAATTGTCCGCTCATCGCACCAAGTGCTCAAAAAACTTGGCGAAGATCTAGAAAAATTCACGCTTGAAGAACAAACAACTCCTCCGAACACTGAATTAATTGAAAAAGGCGATATCGTTCGAATTCGTGATGGACATGAAAAGGGAGAAGTAATAGAAATTCACGGAAAACATGCCATCGTCCTTTGCGGTGATGCAAGGCTTCGAATTACATTGACCGATTTGCACAAAGAACAAAAGCAACCGAAACAATATTCTAGCTCTTCATCAACCACTCCTGCTCCCGAAGCAGCAAATGAAATCGATCTAAGAGGGCTTTTTGGTGATGAAGCTATTGCACAAGTCCAGACGTTCCTAGATAATGCTTATGCTGCAGGATTACATCGCGTTGATATTATCCATGGAAAGGGTACAGGGGCACTACGAAAAAGGATTAGTGATTTCGTGAAAATGTACCCGCATGTAAAAGCCTTTCGCTTGGGTGAATGGAATGAGGGTGGTACAGGTGTAACAGTCGTTGAGTTGAATTGATTTATCATGAAACAACTGATAAGATACTGATGTAAAATGTTTTACTTTTGTATCGATGAACTAATAAATATTACTTAAGGTTTGTATTAAAATGAAGAAATTGAAAAATCTACCTGTTAAAGGAATCGATCCAGAAATAACAATTGAGCTCGTAAAAGATCACGGTCTTTCGAAAGAAGAATATGATCGTATATTAAAAATATTAGGCCGGGTACCAACTTTTACAGAATTAGGTATTTTTAGTGTTATGTGGAGTGAACATTGCAGCTATAAGAATTCTATTGCACAGTTGAAAACATTACCGCGTAAAGGTCCGCACTTATTGGTAGAAGCCGGAGAAGAAAATGCGGGACTTGTGGATATCGGCGATGGGCTTGCAGTAGCATTTAAAATTGAAAGCCACAATCATCCTTCAGCTGTAGAGCCTTATCAGGGTGCAGCAACAGGAGTTGGCGGTATTTTACGAGATATTTTTTCAATGGGTGCCCGGCCGATTGCTGTTTTAAATTCTTTAAGGTTTGGCCGTTTAGCTGATCCAAAAATAAGTCATCTGTTCAGAAGAGTCGTAAAAGGTATAGCGGATTATGGAAACAGTTTTGGTGTACCAACAGTAGCAGGAGAAGTCTATTTCGACGATTCATATCAAGATAATCCTTTGTTGAATGCCATGGCAGTTGGAGTTGTGGAGCATGGCAAAATTGCGAAAGCAATTGCAAAAGGTAAGGGAAATATTGTAATGATAGTCGGATCAAAGACCGGCCGAGATGGAATTCATGGTGCAACATTCGCTTCAGAAGAAATTTCGGAAAAATCTGAAGCAAAGAAGTCTTCTGTTCAGGTTGGTGATCCATTTGCTGGCAAAATATTATTAGAAGCTACCTTAGAAGTTATTGCAAGCGGATTTGTCATTGGTGTTCAAGATATGGGAGCGGCTGGAATCACATGCTCAACATCAGAGATGAGTGCAAGAGGCAATTCAGGAATGATGATTGATCTTGAAGAAATTCCGTTACGTGAAAAAGAGATGACTCCTTATGAAATCCTATTATCTGAATCGCAAGAAAGAATGTTGTTCATCATACAAAAAGGACACGAAGAGGAAGTAGCTAATCTCTTTAAAAAGTGGGATATAGAAGCAAAGACTATTGGAGTTGTTGAAGATACTCCGAACATAATTATTCGTTTGAATAAAGAGATCATAGCAAATCTTCCCGCAGAACCTCTCGTATTAGGTGGAAGTGGCGCACCAGTCTACAAGCGTGAAATACAAAGACCAAAATATGTAGATCAATGTAGAAAATTTGAGCCACAATCTTTACCAGCACCGAAAGATATGAACAAATGCTTACTTAATTTACTCGAACGACCATCGATAGCAAGTAAAAGATGGGTATATGAACAGTATGATTCTATGGTGCGAACAAACAGTGTTCTACTAGCAGATGGAGATGCGGCTGTAATTCGTTTAAAAGAATCACGTAAGGGACTTGCTCTTAAAACAGATTGTAATGCTAAATTTGTATACTTGAACCCAAGAAGAGGCACACAGATAGCTGTAGCTGAAGCTGCAAGAAACGTCGCGTGTGTAGGGGCAAAGCCAATTGCCATAACTAATTGCTTAAATTTCGGAAATCCATACGATCCTGAAATCTATTGGCAATTCACAGAAGCGATTGCTGGTATGAGAGAGGCATGCATCGCATTCGCAACTCCAGTTACTGGTGGAAACGTTAGTTTTTATAACGAAGGACCGAGTGGAGCAATCATTCCAACTCCGGTCATTGGTATGCTAGGTCTGTTAAACGACGTAGATCATATTGTAGGGTCACATTTTACTCAAGTTGATGATATTATCGTAGAGTTAGGCGTGAATTATGGAGAAATTGGTGGATCGGAATATCAATCTATGAGTCTGAATGATATTCTTGGTGATGCTCCCAGCATTGATTTAGATTATGAAGCGCGACTTCACAACGTCTGTCAAGAGTTCGCAGCAAAAAATATTGTTAACTCAATGCACGATATTTCAGATGGTGGCTTAGCAGTAACACTTGTTGAATGTCTAAATGATAAAAACGAGTTGGGTTGCCACATAGAATTGATTGAGAATGGAGTAAAACAATTCAGGAAAGATTTTATATACTTTGGAGAATCACAATCAAGGGTAATAGTATCGTGCAATAAAAACAAATTACCACAGGTCTTAGCAATCTCTAGTCAAAATAAAATAGATGCGACTCAGATAGGCAAAGTTACAGGAGATGGAAGATTGAAGATAGATTCCTTCATTGATCTTAATGCAATGGAAGCGATTAACTGCTACAATAAATCCATTGAAAAAAGAATGCCGATCGAACAGAATTAAATAATAAATGATATCAATAAATCGAGAAGGGAATTTGCTATTCTGCATAATATACATTATAGCACAATACTTCAATTCTTGGGGATAATCATACTAATCGCTTTTGGCATTAAATCTATTGTTACATCAATTGCATTCTCTTCAAATATTTCACCATCTCCATGAAGTATAAATGGCTGGTCAGACGAAACTCTGAGTATCTTTGTGTCCCACAAAGTCACCATATTATGCTCTCCATGGGTTCCATGAATGATCTTTGGCACTAATGGAATCGCATTCCATACTGACATTTTTCGAATGAGACATATATTCAATTTTGAATCACTTGGATTAGCCTCTGGCAGCATCTTAAATCCACCTCCCTCGTAGATTCCATTTCCAATACACAAGAGATAAGCTTTTTCTTTTCTTGTCGTACTATTATCAGAAATAGTATATTCGTTGGGTGAATAAATGCTTAATGCTTTAATAGCTGCAAGGACATATAAAGGCAATCCACGTAAATAATTAATTCGTTTCGCCTCTTTCGCAATCTGAGCATCAATTCCAATTCCTAAAGTATTCACAAAAATTTTTATTTGAGACATGCCCGTAGAATTTCGTATTGATACTCTCCCAAGATCGAATAATTTTTTAGTTCCTGAAACTATTGTATCAATTGCAAGATTTACTTTATTTGGAATTCTAATGAGTTTGTTAAAGTCATTACCAGAGCCAATTGGAAAAATCGCAAGCGATGCTGTGCTCCCTAAAACTCCTGCTGCAGTTTCATTCACTGTTCCATCGCCTCCCATAGCAACAATAACATCGAACTCCTTGCTCAGTTGCCTTGAAATATCAATAGCGTGCATCGGTCCCTTGGTTTTTTCAAGTTGAAAAACAATATTTCGCCGGCGTAAATATTCAACTAACGATTTTTCAATGTTGAGGCCGCGTCCTCTTCCGGCTTTCGGATTAAGAACAATTCCTAATTTGGGCAGATCAGACATTACATTCATCCAAACTGTTTATAAAACGGTTTATCATTGTGGTTTCATTATATTCAATTGTTTTATTCATACATCACTCTAATCAGTGAATTGGAAATATATTATGGAGGGTTCGTTAATATTAGGTGTAAATATTGTGGAGGTGCGGGGAGTCGAACCCCGGTCCGAAGAGAAGACTCCTAAAACTTCTACGCGCGTATCCTGTTTTTGAATCTCGTGCAAGGGAACTCCAGCAGGCAGGATTTACCTCGCACCAGCTCAAGTGATCCGTTTTTCAACGGATTCGCTCTCTCTCCTTGAGTACGAAAAAGAACTATCCCACTTTAGTCGACGTTCAGCCCAAGCATCGTGGGAAATACCAGAGTGAACGGGTCACCTAATTATATTAGGCAGCCAGTGCGTAATCGTAATTTGCACTTATAGTTTACCGCTTTTTATCGTGGACACGGTGACCACGGCACGCCGTCTTAAGCTTCCTCGTCCCCGTCGAAGCCATTTCACCCCCAACAGGTTGATTATACGATACATATAATATATGCATTGCCGAAGGAAAATCCAAATAGTGCCATTCTAGGATCATTGAGATGCATATTTTTGGTATAGATACGCTTTTAACTCGTCAAATGACGGGAAAAATTCATTTACACAGCCTAATACCCAGCCCGGTATCTTCGTTTTGGGAATTCGAGTAACCATATACACCGGTTTCTTAAAATATCGGGCAATCGTTAGTTCGCCTTTTGTTCCGGCGCCTCGTTGTGCACTTGCATCCCACAAACAGATCACATAGTCTGAGCGCAATGCAATTTCATTTGAATCCTGGTCAACAAAATGTTTTACAATTTTAGTATAAGCCTTTATATCACTTTCCTTGGAACATCTGAACTCATTGTTTGACATGATTTTGCGAAGGTATTTATCACTTTCAACATTCGGATTAAAAACGGAATGCTTGAGGTTTTGTTTTATCCATTCGTCCAAATCAGATCGCCAATCCACACCTTCATTTTTTGCGTATTCCATACCCCCAGATAAATATACTTTTAATCGCTTATGCTTCACAAGCCCTCCTTAAAAATGTAGCTGTATGTAATAATTCGACTTCTAATCCTTCATTATGAAGACCATACTGCAGTTGGAGCATGCATCCAGGATTTCCCATGACGATGATATCAGGATCTACTTTCCGGATGTTCTCGATCTTTCTTTTTAAGAATTGCATTGAGGGATCAAAATGCATGATGTTATAAATTCCGGCACTGCCGCAACACCATGCCGCTTCAGGCAGTTCAACAAATTCTATTCCTGGTACACTTCGAATAAGCTCTCTTGGCTGCTCGCTAATCTTTTGTGAATGAACAAGATGGCATGCATCGTGATATGTAATTCGTTTACCTGCATATCGCGTTGAAAATTTTATTCCTGCCTGTGTAAAACCAATCGATGTAAGAAATTCTGTTATGTCGCGTGTGCGTTTTGAGATAAACTTCGCTTTTTCTTTCATGATAGAATCGTCGGCGAATAGTTCACTATATTCCTTCATAAAGGCTCCGCAACCTGCAGAGTTCATCACAAGGTAGTCTGAGTCAAACTGAGAGAATAGTTCAATGTTATACCTGGCCGATTCTCTTGCTCCATCAATATCTCCATTATGGGCTTGCAGAGAACCGCAGCACCTCTGCCCTTTTGGGATTATTACTTTACAGCCATGCTGCAAAAGCAGCTGGATTGTATCGTCGTTGATATCTGAATACGCAACATCCATGATACATCCGGAAAGAAAAATAACCGAATGTTGTACCTTAGTTTTAGGTAAGATGATTTCTGCTAAGACTTCTGATGAGAATGTATTAGATATCTTTGGCGCAAGTGATTGCAAGGCATATAGTTTTTTTGAAATTGCTTTCAATAATCCATAATTTTCGATAATTGTTTGTAACCCGCTCCTTTGGTACAATCGCAGAATGCGGGCTATGAATTTTAATCTTTCATGTCGGGCAAATATCCAGCTCAACATAATTTTTTTTAAGAGCCATTCGATTTTACCTCCATATTGCCCTTGGTAGATCTGCGCACGAGCGGCTTCAACCAGTGATCCGTATTTGATTCCTGCCGGACAAGCTGTCTCACATGCTTGACAATCCAGACAGAAGTCCATCTCATAAATAAATTCCTTGGAGATGGATAGTTTCCCCTCTACAACAGACTTAATGAGCCTAATGCGGCCTCGTGGTGATGATCGTTCAAGGTTGGTGAGTGCGTACGTAGGACAAGTTGGAAGGCACAATCCGCAATGAATGCAGTTATTCAAGATCTCGTTACTGGGAACATTGATACCGCGAAATATATTGCTCTCCCCTGTTTCCATCATACATCTATGCTATTTACGTGAATGCTCCCGCGTCAAGATATTGTTTGATTTGTGCCGCGTTCTTCGGCATAGGACCTTCACAATGAGGTTTGAGCGAAAATATCTTTCCGGGATTTAGTACAGAATTCGGGTCGATAGATTTTTTGATACGCCGCATCATTTCAATGGCTGGAGGCGGAGTCAATTTCTCCAGAAATTGCCGTTTCGCCAGACCGATTCCATGCTCTCCGCTGATCGTCCCTCCAAGCTTTACTGCTTCAGTAAAGATCTCATTGAATGCATTTTCGGCACGGCGTATTTCTGAAGAATCTCGCTCGTCTGTTAAACAGGTCGGGTGTAAATTCCCATCACCAGCATGACCAAAATTACCAAACAGCAATCCATATTTCCGGACAATTGATTGTATTCGATCCAGCATCACTACCATTTCACTTCTTGGAACAGTGGCATCTTCCAAAATGGTCGTTGGCTTGACCCGAGCAAGGGCGGAAAATGCAACTTTGCGCGCACTTCGGAGTTTCATGGCTTCTTCAGCATTCTGTGCAATCTTAAACTCACTGGCCTTATGTTTCCTGCACAAGATAGAAATCTTTTCTGTATCCTCTTGAACGACGACGGGATGTCCATCGAGTTCGATCAACAACAAGGCTTCGATGTTTGTCGGAAGATTCAAATGAGCATACTTCTCAACACAATTGATTGTTGTGTTATCCAAGAATTCCAGCGTAGCCGGACTGATACGAGAAGCGATGATATCAGCGACAGTTTCTCCGGCATCAGCAAGTTTATCAAAAAAAACAAGCATCGTACTCGAGGTCTCGGGTTTGGGAATAAGTTTCAAAAGAATTCTCGTAAAAATCCCGAGAGTGCCTTCTGAACCAATCAAGAAATCTTTCAAATTGTATCCGGCAACATCTTTGACAGATTTTCCTCCGAGCTGCAGTATTTGCCCATTTGGTAAAACAACTTCCATCCCAAGCACGTAATTCTTTGTTACACCATATTTCAAACCGCGCAATCCGCCGGCATTCTCTGCAACATTACCGCCGATCGTTGAGATCGCAGCACTTCCCGGATCTGGCGGATAGAACAAACCAATTGATTCAACCGCTGTTTGTAGTTGTGCGGTCAAAACACCTGGTTCGACCCAAGTTGCAAGATTTTTCTCATCAATTTCGATAATGCTATTCCAATGATTTGTCAGAACTACAATGGAATCTTCCGTGGGAATTGAACCACCGCTCAGGCCTGTGCCCGATCCACGCGGTACCAAAGCGAATTGTTCGTTATTTGCCAGCTGGACGAGGGCGGAGAGCTGCTCTTTTGTTTGCGGCCGTACGATTGCAGTCGGTAATTGACTCACCAGCGGCGTTCCATCATAGGAATAGACTCTCTTGTGTTCAGGAGAATCAAAGAAATTCTCTTTGCCGGCAAGCGACCTGATTTTGTCTAATGTCTTTGCTGTGATCATGCTTGTCTGAAGATAGGTGAACAAGCATAGAAATGCAAGATTACATCTGCTTGGATATAATTTGAAAATCGGCTACATTATCACATAAAAACTTTAAAAACTCTTTCGAGGTTAGTATGGAAAAATATAAGAAACGTTCATGGGCAGAACCTTATAAGATAAAAGTTGTTGAACCATTAAAGATGACGACCCGGGAAGAAAGGAAAAGAGCGCTCGAAGAAGCAGGTTTTAACACATTTCTTTTAAAATCGGACGACGTCTACATTGATTTACTTACAGACAGCGGTACGAACGCAATGAGCGACAACCAATGGGCAGGTATGATGCTTGGCGACGAGGCGTACGCAGGTAGTAAAAATTTCTATCATCTCGAAGAAGCGGTGCGAAAATATTATGGCTACAAATATTTAGTGCCAACCCATCAGGGGCGCGGAGCAGAACACATTATTTCAAAGATTCTTATCAAACCTGGAACATTTGTGCCTGGAAATATGTACTTCACAACAACACGTCTTCATCAAGAACTTGCAGGTGGAAAATTTGTAGATGTTATAATCGATGACGCGCATAATCCTGCAAGCCTCCATCCTTTCAAAGGAAATGTCGACCTTAACAAACTTGATGCGCTAGTAAAGAAAGTTGGCGCTGATAAGATTCCATATATTACTATAGGTGTAACAGTTAACATGGCTGGTGGGCAACCAGTTGCAATGGCAAATTTAAAGGAAGTTCGTGCTTATTGTTTGAAGCAAGGTATTCGCGTTGTGTTGGATGCAACGAGGGCAGTTGAAAATGCCTACTTCATTAAAGTGCGGGAAAAAGGGTACGAAAATAATTCCATCGCAGAAATTCTTCACGAGATGTGTTCTTATTCCGATGCTTGTACAATGAGTGGCAAAAAAGATTGCCTTACAAATATCGGCGGATTTTTGGCGCTGAATGAATGGGATGTTTTTGAAGAAGCACGCAATATGGTTGTCGTCTATGAAGGTCTTCATACTTATGGCGGACTTGCAGGTCGTGATATGGAAGCGATGGCGCGGGGGATTGTAGAGTCTGTCCAATGGGACCATATTCGAGCTAGAATTGGTCAGGTGGAATATGTTGGTGAAAAGTTGACTACTCTTGGCATCCCGATTGTGCTCCCTGTTGGAGGACATGCTGTTTTTTTAGATGCGAAAGCATTTCTTCCTCATCTCAAGCAGATCGAATTTCCTGCTCAAACACTTGCGGCCGAACTTTATCTCGAATCAGGAATTCGAACAATGGAACGGGGTATTGTTTCAGCAGGACGGAATGCAGAAACCGGCGATCACTTCTATCCAAAGCTTGAACTCGTTCGCTTAACCTTTCCACGGCGCGTCTATACGCAAGCTCATTGTGATGTAACAGTTGAAGCAGTGAACGAAGTATTTGAACGAAAAAATTCCATATCCGGGATGAAGATGGTGTATGAACCAAAGTATCTGCGGTTTTTTCAAGCGAGGTTTGAGAAGCTGTAGTTATGAAAGTCGCGATCTTCAGATCGCGTGACGAGGATAAATCTAAATTCCGAATGCTAAAGCATTCGACTACTGAAGATTATTGAAAACAATTTAGTTATGGTTTTAGTCCAAGTTTTTCTGCATCTGCCTTCATTGCTTCAATAACAAACTTTATATGTTCTTCAAGTGGAATACCTAACTCCTTGATACCTAAATCGATATCCTCCCTGCTTACATTTTTTGCAAAGGATTTATCTTTGAGTTTTTTCTTTACGGAAGATACTTCCAAATCTGCAATCTTGTTTGGTCGTATAACAGCTACAGCAGCGATGAAACCGCAGAGCTCGTCGCACGCGTAGAGAACCTTTGCCATCTGTGAGTCACGGTGTACATTTGTAAAACTCGCATGGCCGAGTATCGCATTTCGAACATCTTCAGAATATCCCTTTTCCTTTAGAATTTCAGATCCTTTAAATGGATGCTCCGGAATAATAGGATATTTCTCATAGTCAAAATCATGGAGAACACCGACTATCGCCCACGTTTCTTCGTCTTCTCCAAATTTTCGTGCATAGGTTCGCATTGCCGCTTCAACGGCATACATATGTTTTCGGAGTGCATCGCTCTTTGTGTATTCGTGCATTAGATTGAATGCATCATTGTAATTCATTTGGTTTCCTTTAATTAGTGCAAAATGACCATCACTTTACATAGCTGATCAATTGTAAGTGACGGTCACTTACTCGATGGACAAATGTTAGAGAGAACGCATCTTTCGCACAGTGGTTTTCTTGCTTTACATGTCTTACGACCATGGAGAATGAGTAAATTGCTGAACCGGTACCATTCTCTCTTTGGTATAAGTTTCATCAAGTCTTGTTCAATTTTTTCTGGAGCATCATTTTTTGTTAAACCAAGTCGATTTGCTAATCGAATAACATGTGTATCGACTACAATTCCGCTTTGAATGCCATATGCGCCGCCAAGAACACAATTTGCTGTCTTCCTTCCTACTCCGGGAAGAGATAGTATCTCATCCATCGTCTTAGGAACTTGACCTCCAAATTGTTCAATAATTGCATTACTCGCATCAATAATATGTTTTGCTTTCATCCGATAAAAGCCTGTCGATTTAATTTCCGTCTCTAATTCACTTCTATCAGCTTTTGCAAAATCATTTACTGAGCGATATTTAGCAAAGAGAGCCGGAGTAATTATATTAACACGAACATCTGTGCATTGTGCCGACAAAATAGTAGAAATGAGCAGCTGCAGCGGATTAGAATATTCCAGAGCTGTTCGAGCTTGTGGAAATTCTTTTTTAAGGCGTGCAATTAGTATATTTGTTCTTGCTTTCATCAATCCTCAGAAAATTTCTTTCGCTAACCAGATTCCTGCTCCGAGTGAATTGGCTATAAGGCCTTTTCCTTTAACAAGTTTTTGAAGGACAGTAATAGCCGTACGCAGAGTTGAACGATCTTTCGTTCTGATGCGAAGAATATACTCCTCTCCTATTCCTAGTCCAAGCTTTTTCTGCCAGACAGAGACGTTTAAATCGTGTACCTCCAGACGAAAAATCTTCATTGCTTCAATTAATTCCTTATTGAATGATTCATAAGATTCCTTCCCTTTAGCACATCTCACTTGAAGCTCAAAACGATCTATGTTTCGCTCAAAGCTGCCATCCAGAAATAAAAGATTGTACACAGAACAGGCCAATACGGCTGATTGGTTGACCTTTGTCCCATGTGAAGAATTATAAACACCTATACTCTTGCGGACCAGATGCTCAAGGATGTCGAGATTAGAGCCTCCGTGTATGAAATACAGGGATTCAAAGACCGCAGAGTTGTTTCTGCCAATTTTAAATCCAATGTTTTGGAAGAATGATCTTCCTCCAAGTGCTCTCGCTTTTGGAATCTCTACTTGCGGCGCTTCGATGAGAAACCTGCCGTCATATCCTTCCATCAAACCATAATTTATTTTCGGTAAAAGTTGTTCCGTTGTTTGAACAAATTGATCGCCAATAATGTGTTGAATGTCACCAGTATCCGATTGGATCGGTGTAGATAAAAATTGTGATAAATTTCCTCTTGTAGTCTGGACAGTCTTTGCTGTCAATTCGAATAAATAATTCTGCCAGGTCGTTTGAATTTTTTCCGATTCTTCCTTTAATTCTGTGCGAAATCCCAGCAATGATTTCGCGTATTCTTTTACGGTTACAGTCTTACGGGGTTGATGAAGTACCGAATAAGAAAGAATCGGAATATCAAGAGAAAGCACTTCGTATATGCTCATTGTTCTTCTCCCTATCTTTTAAGATAATTGGATACTTGATGAAGACTCCATGAATTTACCACATCTTTTGGCTCAAGCCAACCCTTACGAGCAATTCCCACGCCGTACCGGACGTCTTGAAGCCCCTCAACATTGTGGGCATCTGGATTGATGAAAATGGGAACTCCTTTTTCTTTTGCGTACTTCAGAAAACGCCAATCCAGATCAAGACGCATTGGGTGCGCATTGATTTCAATTGCCTTACCATAATCAGCAGCGGCGGCAATAATTTCCGGCATGTTTATAGGATATCCTTCACGCTGGAGTAAAAGTCTGCCTGTTGGATGCCCGAGCATTGTCACATATTTATTCTTGAGAGCTTTAATAACTCGTTTTGTCGCTTCTTCTTCAGTCATTTTGAACTTGTTATGGATGGATGCAACGACATAGTCGAATTCTGAAAGCAATTTATCATTGTAATCCATGGAACCGTCAGAAAGAATGTCGCATTCCGTCCCTTTGAATATCCGAAAGTTTGGATACTTCTCGTTCATCCGATCAATTTGTTTCATCTGCTTATGGACTTTCTCTGGAGAAAGACCACCCGCATACGCTGCTGCCTGACTATGATCTGCGATTCCAAGATATTCCCAACCAAACTTCTTTGCCGCTTCAACCATTTGCTCAAGCGTATTCAACCCATCACTATCGGTCGTATGACAATGAAATGTTCCTCGAAGATCGTTAAGATCAATGAGTTTCGGAATGACATGTTTTTTTGCGAATTCTATCTCGCCAGTATTTTCTCGAAGTTCCGGCGGGATGTAATGAAGTCCCAAAGTTTTGTAGATTTCTGCTTCCGTAATACATGAAGGAATCTGTTTGCCCGCTTTTCCTGTTTTGGACTCTTCAATTCGTGTAAAACTGTATTCATTAAGACTCAAACCTTGCTTGCGTGCCAGTGACCGCATTTCCACATTATGTTCCTTGCTTCCAGTGAAATAGTTCAACGCAAATGGATATTCTTTATCTGATACAATCCGAAGATCGCATTGTATTCCATTCTTCAGGATAACGGTGGCTTTTGTGTCACCAGTTGCAACGATTGCGTCAACATCTTCCTGCTTCGTAAATGCCGACATAATTGCTCCGCGTGCTTTATCCGGAGCACTTACGAGAATATCAATATCTCCAATTATTTCTTTCCGCCGTCGGAGACTGCCAGCATAGTTGCATTGCTTCACTCCCTTTATTTTTTTCAGCAGCGAGATTATCCGTTCTGCGGATTCAAACGCTTGAGGATATAAATGTTTGTCGCTGCTTCGTTCAAAATGATCGATATTTTTAAGAATATTCTCTTCTGTCTTTGCGCCGAATCCTTCTACAGAACGAAGCCGCTGTTGATTGCAGGCCTCTCGTAATTCAGCAATGGATTTGATATTTAATTTTTCGTATAGAATTTTTATCTTCTTTGGGCCTAAACCTTGTATGCGAAGCATCTCCAGCACTCCGGACGGAATCTTCGCACGGAGTTCTTCATGCATTTTAGTCTTCCCCGTTTGCATGAGTTCCGTAATAGTATCTGCAAGTCCTTGACCAATGCCTTTGATTGAAGTGAGTGATCCATGCTGGATAAGTTCATTAAGATCATTTGTTAATCCGCTGACAACTTGTGCGCCGTTATGATATGCGCGTGACCGGAAAGGATTTTCTCCTGTTAATTCAAGAAGAGTTCCAATCTCGTCTAATATTTCAATAACACGCTTTTTATCCATTCAAGCTGCTTCCATAGTACCCGAATTCGTTTGTACAGCGGCGTATGCGAGAAGATATTCCTTATATTGGAATAATCGCTGCACTGCTGGTTCCAGATCGAAATACTGCATCATCTCCTGCCGCACCTTTGATGCACCGTATAATCCTTTAAGGTAACCACTGTAGTGTTTTCGGAATTCAATGACACCCTTCCGCTCACCTTTACATTCAGTTGAAAGTTTGAGATGTTCGATCAGAACACGGAATCGCTCTTCAACTGTTGGAGCCGGAAGAAGTGTATTTGTAGTGAGGAAATGTTTTGTCTGCTGATATATCCATGGATTCTCAATAGCGCCGCGCCCAATCATCACTCCATCGCAACCTGTCTCCTGAAATGCCTGAACGATCTTCTGTGGTGTATCGAGCGAACCATTCGCAATAATTGGGATTGAAACGGCCGACTTCACTTTCGGAATCCAGGAAAAATCCGCATCACCCTTGTGTGCTTGAGATCGTGTTCGGCAATGAATCGTGAGTGCTGCTGCACCGGTCTGTTCAACCATCCGAGCAATCTCAACGATCTTAATTGATTCGGCATCCCAACCGAGACGAGTTTTTACAGTCACCGGCAATTTGACGGTCTTTATAACAGCTGAGATGATACGTTCCATTTTGGGAATATCGCGCAAGAGTCCGGAACCAGCGCCGCATCCAACAACATTACGCACCCAGCATCCACAGTTGATGTCTATGATATTAGGATGAAGGCTTTCAGCAATGCTCGCTGCGCCTTCCATAGAAGGCTCTTCACCGCCATAAATTTGAATTCCAAACGGACGTTCTTCTTCACGAAAATCCATTTTCTTTTTTGTCTTTAATGAATTGCGGACAAGTCCTTCAGAGTTGACGAATTCCGTAAATACGATATCCGCGCCAAGACGTTTGCAGACGATGCGAAACGCCTGATCTGTCACGTCTTCCATGGGTGCCAGAAGCAATGGTTTTTCTATGTCAATTGTGCCGATACGCATAAATATCACTTGGTCAAATATACAAAAACCATGAAGCAGTTACAATGAAATGAAAAGTGACCGTCACTTCACTGAGCTCAAACGTAGAAAGTGACGGTCACTTGCTTACAAAATAGAAAAGGCGGCACAAGCCGCCTTTTTGAGAACTATTATATTAAGGTGAGAATAAAATAATTTATTTCTTTTCTTCCTGCTTCTTATTCTCTTCACCTATCTTATCCACTTTACTGATGAGCAGCATTTTCATTCCGCCTTTTTCAAACAGCCGACCGGTAACTTTGACTTTCTCAGCAACAAATGGGATCAATAATTCGCTCGTCCCAGCCATCGCCTTTTTCGATTGCCCCGTTAAATAGAGTGTTCCTGTTTTATCTTCGAGAATGCTTAACGGAATTCCTCCTTTGGCGCACTTGAGGGCACATTCTTTGTGCGAAAGTCCTTTGCCCGGTCCATTCAAACCAGTGATGTAACATTGAGATTCAACAACTTCGCCAACAACTGTGATTTGTTTTCCATTTTGTTGTGCCAGCGCGAATCCGCTGACAATGAAAACAGCAAGCATTGTAATAAGTGATTTCTTCATAATTTATTCCTTATGATAAGTTGATGATTAGTTAGATTGCATAGAAACTTCTTTAGCCAAAAGTATTCTGTAATCCATAAAAAGCCGCGCAGTTAATAATTATTTATCACTCAATTTTCTTTGCTTCAGTATCTCTATCATTTTCATGAATTGTAATAGAATCAACTATACCATTTTTATTTCTTTTAAAATCGAGTTGCATATCAAAAACATCGATAAAATATTCAGTTTCAGATGCTGGGATAAGTTGAACCTGTTGTCCATCTGGCCCTTTTGCCATTAATTTATCATGATCGACAAAGATAATTACATTCACACCGGGCTGGATTTCATATTTCCCGGTAAGCATTTTGTAGATGTGTAAATCAATCTGTGGCAAATTTTCAATCACCGTTGTAAGATCGGGCAATACTTTTCGAACTGGACTATTCTTCCTTAATTCAGGATCCCCAACATCTATTATCTTATCGTTTATCAGCCAGTTATAATCAAAAATTCCTCTTGCAATGTAAAGCTTATTCATTGGCCTTCCCAAACGACCGTTGGGAATACAGCCATCTTGAATAAAGAAATCATAATCTTCATTACGTTGCTGAAATAAATACATACCCGCCATTGAAGTAGCGCCTATGATGGTCACATACCTTTCGGCGTTTAGTGGATGCGGATAAACCATTTGCACGCACGCATCTTTCGTTAGAAATATCTTGCCCGCAATTTCAATTTCATTGGAGGATATTTTCAGTGGAATTTTACTACTCAATATTTTTGTAACAAGATTTGCATCAGCACCGCCATAAAGAATTAACGAATACTTTTTCATATCCTCATCGGTTAACTCCGTATCCTTAAAAACACGCGGTTCAAATTTCTGCCAATCTTTCCATCCGTTAATAAATTCTTGCGCCTTCTGATTACACAATTTTACCATAAGAGAATCATTCGAAATTGTACCGATCACAACTGCAAAAGGAGTTACGGTTACATCTGAAATAGGCCCTTCCCTTTTAGGGTTTTTATTCAGTTGTCCTGGTCTATAATTTTGAAACCACAAATTAATCTTTCCATTCTCCAATTTTACTTCGCGAATATCGCTGATATTCCAAATTACTTTCACAGGTCTTTCAATATCAACCAATGGACTTTTTGGAGAAAGTTCCACCGCCAAAACGTTCTCGGTTGATAGACGGATTGTGTGATTGTTTAGTACTTCAGCTTCCGCTTCGATAAAAGAAAATGGATTGTTACGCTGTGTAACTTTTACCCAGTGAGCAGATGCAGATTTTAAATATGCAGATCTTACGCGTACTTTACTTGGATTTGCATTTATTTTGTGTTCCAAAAACCATGGTATAAGTTGATCATTTATTAAATCGATTCCTTCGTGTCCGTATCCCGGAAATTCGCGATATCGGATATCATAGCCCCATCTTTGCATCATACTTAAAACATATCTTGAATTTTTTACATCTACTGATTTATCGGCATCTCCGTGAAAAACAAAAATCGGGGTAGTGAGCATTGCATCTGCCTGGGCAAAGGAACTGTTTCTTTCACGATAAAAACGTTCGCGCTCCGTCAGTTTAGCTAGTTGTTGTTCATCCATATTAACATGATAATCCCATCCACCATAAACCGGTGCAATTGCAGCAAAAATATCCGGATGCCGCGTTCCCACATTCCAGGTTCCTCCGCCGCCCATTGATTCTCCTTTGAGGTAGATCCGCTCTTCATCAACGTTAAATGACTGTTTCGCCATTTCGACACAGCGCAATATATCCAATTCCCCGATACCCAAATAACTTGTATTACCTCTTCCAAGTGGTTCCATATAAATTACCGGATATTTATCCGAAACATTTGAATGCCGGCTGTCAACCGACCACCATTTTACATAGACAGGATTTGCCGGATTATATCCATGAAGATAAATTACTAAAGGCCACTTCTTTTGAGGATCATAATTCATCGGCAGGTATGCTCGGCAAAACTGAGGTGCATTATCAATTTCATCCCGGTATGCAAGACGAACAAATCCATTTGGACGAATACTACTTATTTTACCGGGTTTGTTCAGTTTTAAATCTTCATATTCCAACAATGGAGAATAAATTGATAGAATTTTAGAGGAATCAACTTTATTTAAATCAGTACCAATCCGATCCCAAATCATATCTGCAAGCATTGTATGAACCAATTCATCCTGCGATTTTGGGTTTTTAGGAATAGTGGAAATAAGTTCTTTCGCTTCTTTTAATGCATCTCCTTTGTACCAGTACAAATAGGCGGTAATTATTTGATCGCGGCTGTCGTTGCTTTTAAAACAAACATCAAAAACACCGTTGGGCCAATCACTTGTATTAAAAGTTAATTCTTCTCCGCGCTTCACTGTTTTCTGAGTTATTATTTTCCCACCTCCGGAAACAATTTTAATCTGCAAATCCTTTTTTTTGATTTCGGGATTGAGAGTTCTATCGGTTTTAATAATCAGTTTATTCTGTGCATCTGATTTTACAATTGATGGAGTTAATTTAAAATCTTGAACGATTGAGAAACTTTCCGGTTCGATAATTCTAAAAGTGAAACCCCATGTCCAATCTCCGTGAACCGTTTTCATAAGAATTGAGTTTTCCCCCTTCAGCATATCAACTTCAATTTGGTAATTTTCTGCAGTTGATCCACTGGAGTTGCCAGAGTATGCAAGTTTTCCGTTAATCCATATTTTATTAGATTCTGTACATCCAAAGGAAAGGACTGCTTTGCCGTCTTTGGGACGATTCACTTTTGCATAGACATACGCGGTAATGTTGTTGTAATTAATATCCTTCAATGCATCAAAAAAATTAATATAGTTATAAGGCGAATGATAATTTTTCCATTCTATCGTCGATCCATTCTGAAGCTTATGAGTCATTCCATTTACCGGTTGAATATTAAGCTCCCCACCGTGTTCTTGAAGAAAATCAGTATCGATTCCGCCTTGAGCTGGAAACCCACCGATCATTAACCAATCCCGGATGAACCCGCCGGTAGCATCTGCCCATGGAATGCGCGTTTCATTTTTAAGTGATTGTTGCGCATTGACAAAAAAGTTCATGATAAAAAGCAAGGCGATAAATAGGAATAATTTCGAGTCTAAGAATTTCCTCATAATAACATCTCCGTTTTTTTATCTTCTGTTTTCTTGTTTATTGGTACAATGAAAAGCATTTATCTTTAATCTGCATATAACATTCCACCATTAAAAAATAATTGCAAAATTAGTTAGATTGCATAGAAACTTCTATCGAGACTTCGGTACTGAATTGCTTCGCTTAAATGGTGAGGATGAATGTCAACGCTTCCATCAAGATCAGCAATTGTACGAGATACTTTGAGAATGCGGTCGTATGCGCGAGCAGAAAATCCCAGACGGCTCATTGCCATCTTCAACAGATCCGCTCCCGCTTGATCTATCTGACAAAATTCTTTGATTTCTTTTGAATCCATATCCGCATTACTAAATAATCCTTTTCGTCCGTTGAATCTATCTGCTTGCATGGCACGCGACGCTATGACGCGGTTGCGTATTATACTTGAATTCTCTCCAGTCCGTTTTGATGCCAATTCGTTGTACTTCACAGCCGGTACTTCCACATGAATATCAATACGATCTAAAAGCGGTCCGGAGATCTTGCCGACATATTTCTGTATTTGCACAGGATTGCATGTACATTCAGCGGTGGAATTTCCATAGTTGCCGCAAGGGCATGGATTCATTGCGCATACCAACATAAAATTCGCCGGAAAGTCTACTGACATTTTCGAACGGCTGATTGTCACATGACTGTCTTCCAATGGCTGCCGCATCACTTCAAGAACACTCCGTGCAAATTCCGGTAATTCATCTAAGAATAAGACACCATGGTGTGCGAGCGAGATTTCTCCCGGACGCGGAATTGTACCGCCGCCTACTAAGGCTGCATCTGAAATTGTATGATGTGGCGACCTAAAAGGACGAACCGAAACGAGAGCGGAATGTAACGGCAGCATTCCTGCCACAGAATGAATCTTTGTGGTTTCTAACGCTTCATCAAATGTCATAGGCGGAAGAATGGTCGGCAGACGTTTTGCAAGCATCGTTTTTCCGGAACCAGGCGGACCGATGAGCAAAATGTTATGCGCACCGGCAGCTGCCACTTCCATTGCGCGTTTCACACTCTCTTGTCCTTTTACATCTGCAAAATCTACGGTATAATGCTGCTCTCCAGAAAAAACTTCGTGCATATCCATGTGAAAAGGCTGGAGCAAACGATGTTCTCCCGCAAAGAATTCAATCGACTCACGCAGACTCCTCATAGGATAGACTTCTATGCCTTCTACCATTGCAGCTTCTCTCGCGTTTTCTTCAGGAAGCAATATACCGCGCTTCCCTTTCGCCCTTGCTTCCAATGCTATGACCAAGGCCCCATGCACCGGGCGCAATGTACCATCGAGCGCTAATTCACCTACCACAACAAACTTATCCAGTACTTCAGATTTGAGTTGACCCGATGCAGTAAGAATGCCAAGCGCTACTGGTAAATCATACGACGAGCCTTCCTTTTTCACATCGGCAGGAGCAAGGTTCACTGTCATTTTCCGATTGGGAAATTTAAAATCGGAATTTTTGATCGCAGCGGTGACGCGATGGATACTTTCTTTTACCGCATTATCAGGCAACCCGACCATAAAGAATTTTGGAGAGCCAAGATCAAGATGTGTTTCTACATTGACAAGATAGGCATCAACTCCAAATGTCGCGGCGCTCAAGATTTGGGAAAACATGATAATAGGTAGTTCCCGTGCTAGAAAGTTAATAGTATAGACGTTTCAAGAATAAAGTGAGCATCTCTCAAAACTCAATCTTCAAGGATCTGCCAAAGGCCATCCCTTTGGGAAAATCTTAAACAAATGTCAAAAATCAAATGATCAATTTCCAAAGAATATTTTGTGCTATGGATTTCGATTTTAAAATTTGGGATTTTAGAAGTTCCCTTTTTATCTGTTATTCCGCAGAAACTCCAAACGTTCCTTCAACTCCTCAGTTGATTTAAGTAGTTTCTCTTTGCCAAACAAAGCTTCTTCCTGACTCGAAAATACCAACAGATATTCTTTACTCATCACAATGGCTTCTTCCGGACACACTTCTTCGCAAAAGCCGCAAAAGATACATCGTACCATGTTGATTTCAAATTTGATCGGATACCGCTCTTTCTCAAGTTCTGTTTCTGCCGCCTGTACTTCAATTGCCAGTGAAGGGCATACGCGTGCGCAAAGCCCGCAAGCAACGCAGCGCTCAACTCCATTTTCCGTAACAAGTACCGGTCTGCCGCGAAACGATGATTCTGGTTTAAATCGTTCTTCCGGAAATTGAGACGTGAATGCCGGTTTGAACATTTGCCTGATCGTCATCCGAAGTCCCTTTAGGATTTCTGGAATGTACGTTTTCTGCAATATACTAAGGTCTTTCTTTCGGATGATTTGACCGTATGAACTCATTTTTCTATTTCGCTCTTACAGAAGGAATAACATTACTAGACCGGTGATTAAGAAATTCGCTATCGCAATCGGCAGCATCACTTTCCATCCGATATGCATCAGTTGATCGTAGCGAAAGCGCGGAATAGTCCACCGCACAATAATAAAAAACAAAATAAGCAGAATGACTTTTGTAAGAAACGTTAGTATTTGCAGCAGACTTACCGCCAGCGGTGATAATCCTAACTGTTCAATAAATGGCAGATGCCATCCGCCTAAAAACAATGTCACTGTTACTGCGCTCGATGTAATAACGTTTGCGTATTCAGCAAGGAAAAAAAGGCCGAACTTCATGCCGGTATATTCCGTGTGATAGCCGCCGACTAATTCCGGCTCTGCTTCAGGTAAATCAAATGGAAGACGATTCGTCTCTGCGAATGACGCAATGAGGAACGTTATGAAACCAAGCGGTTGAAGAAAAATATTCCATTTCGGAATAACACCCCAGAAGTACTCCGTCTGGTGGAGAACAATTTGATCCAGGCGAAGCGTGCCGGAAATCATGAGTACACCGATGAGCGACAATCCCATCGATAATTCGTAGCTGATCAGCTGCGCTGAAGAACGTAATCCGCCCAACAGAGAATACTTATTGTTCGATGACCAACCCGCAAGACTGACACCATACACACCGATGGATGTAAGAGCAAGCAGATACAGGATGCCGATATCAACATCCGCAATGATGAGTTTTATTTGCCGTCCGAATAATTCGATGGTATTGCCGAAAGGAATAATTGCAAACGTACTGAGAGCGACACTGATCGAAATGATTGGTGCAAGGTCGTGAATGAAGCGATTTGCCTGCAAAGGGACAATATCTTCTTTCATTACAAGTTTTACCACATCAGCGAACGGTTGAATGATTCCGCCCGGACCAACACGGTTAGGACCATACCGCTCTTGAATAAACGCACTGACGCGGCGCTCTGCTAAAACAGCCATAGCGGCGCCTAGAACCAAAATTCCAAACATGATAATGAGAATCTTTGCGAGAAGTATGAGTATTGAGATGAGATCCATTGATCAAATATGCTTTCTATAACTTACTAACTTTAAGATGTTCTTTTAAGAATGCGCCTTGACTTCCTATCTTTGAGTACGACAATCCTTTGAAAGCCGGAACGCGTTCTGCTATTTCCTTGAATACTTCTTCTGCCGCAGCATACTTCATTTTCACGCCCATGGCAGAGGCAACTGCTGCAATTATTCTCCAAGACGAACGTGCATCGCGTTTGGTTCCTTTTCCCCAGCTATCATTCCGTGCTGCAAATTTATCCCAGCGGCTCATTGCCATTCCATCCGGAGCACGTTCTTGTTCTATCATTGCCACCGCGGGCTGCACGCGTTGCACGCGTCCATTGAAATTCGTATATGTTCCATGTTTTTCTGCAAATGTCGAAGCAGACAGAATAACATCGGCCTGTTTCGTCGTTTCGTTTTTTATGGACGAATGAACAATTAGCACTTCAAGGTTTGATAGAACTTCAGCTATCCGAGGATCCGCTGCAATATTATCTTCAAGTACATAAAGCACTTTGATAGCGCCACTTGTAATTCCTTTAATAATGTGATCTATACCATCCGTACCAGTCTCTCCCGTAACTCCAACAATAGACGCGCCAAGACTATTTGGCGACTTATCGGCACGAATCAGCAAGTCGTCCTCATTTCCGGGCTTTGCGTGCCGTAGAAAACCAATATTTTTGCTTCCAATAACCTCTTTAAAAAAGCGGACAAAGATGTAATTGTCTTCATTTGTACAATATGCCGATCCGATGCCTGCGATTTCATGTTTGCGATATGTACGCAGTTCTGAAACAACTTTAGAAATTGCTTCATCCCAGCCGACTTCCACTTTTCTACCGTCTTTTCGGATCATTGGTCCATTAATACGATTCTCACTCGATACAAATTTGAATGAATTCACCCTGCCTTCATCACACATCCAGGAAGAATTCACTTCTTCATTATCCCGTGGAGTAAGGCGCAAAATTTCATTGTTACGTATCCACACGTGCGTGTTACAACCTCGAGCACAACCGATGCAAATACTTTCTGTTGAAGACATTTCCCATACACGCGCTTTAAATCTGAAATCACGGTTTGTGAGTGCACCGACCGGGCAAATATCCACCACGTTCATTGAATAGGGATTGTCTAATTTAGTACCTGGGAATGTGGTAAGAATGACGTGTGTGCCGCGCTCAGTGAATGTTAGTACTTTTTGATGAGCAATTTCCTCAGAAAATCTAATGCATCGAGAACACATAATACAGCGCTCAACATCCAGCATTACATTCGGGCCAAGTTCTACTCGTTTAGGTTTATGGGTTTTATCTTCTTGAAATCTACTTGAACCAACACTGTATTTATATGTATAATCCTGCAACTTACACTCGCCTGCTTCATCACAAATCGGGCAATCTAAGGGATGATTGATGAGTAAAAATTCCATGACAGCGTTGCGGGCTTTCACAACTTTCTCACTCTTTGTCTTGACTACCATGCCATCTGCAACTTGTGTTGAACAGGAAATAACAAGTTTCGGCATTTTCTCAATTTCGACAAGACACATTCTACAGTTGCCGGAAACCGAGAGTTTTGGATGCCAACAGAAATGCGGAATTTCAATTCCGTTCTGAGATGCAGCCTGAATGATCGTCAGTTTCGGATCAACTTCTAGTTCTTTTCCATTAATCGTAATCTTTATCATTACACTCTATATCTTTTTATTTCAGAAATTTACGCCGATATACTTCGAGCGCATTCTTCAGTATTATAAGCGATCGCTTAAGATCATCGATATTCAACATGAACGCCAAACGAACTTCATTCATTCCCTTGCCCTGTGTTGTATAAAATCCCTGCGCAGGAGCTAAGAGAACGGTTTCCTTCTCATCTTCATATTCTTCAATAAGCCATTTTGCAAAATACTCGGAATCTTGGACAGGCAAACCGATAGTGATGTAGAATGCTCCCTCAGGTTTGTAAAACGTAATACCAGGAATAAATTTTAATCCTTCGCATACGACATCGCGTCTTTTTCTAAATTCTTCAACGAGAGGCTGCGTATACGGCTCCGGATTTTCAAGAAGCGGGACCATAGCTAATTGTTCAATCGTTGCGACAGAAAGCCGCGCCTGACAAAACTTCAATGTTGTAGAAATAATCTCTTTATTGTGGCTTGCAAGCACTCCGATTCGAACACCGCATACGTTGAATTTTTTTGAACAGCTTTCAAGTACAATTGCTCTATCGTGTACCTGAGGAAAATCTGCAATGCTTATTGCTTTTTTCTCATACGCAAACTCGCGATATGTTTCATCGGAAAGAATGAATAATCCATGTTTTATCGCCACATTGACAAGTCGTTGAATTTCTTCTCGACTGTAAATTGTTCCAGTAGGATTGGATGGACTGCAATACAGGATCGCTCGTGTTCTGTTCGTAACAAAGGCCTCAATCACCTCTTCTGACGGAAGATGAAAGCCATTTTCTATCATTGTAGGAATAGCTCGGAGTTTCACATTCGCGATACATGCAAAACCATTATAATTTGCATACGTCGGTTCGAACACGATGATCTCGTCATCCATATCGCAGATGGCGCACATCGCTAAGGTTATTGCTTCGGATCCACCGGTTGTGACTATAAGCTCACTTTCATCAAAGATAATTCCAGAATGATTAAAATATTTTTTCCATGCCGTGAGCGATTCCGGCAAACCGTTGGATGGCGCATATTCAATTGTCCGGCGCGAAAAATTATGCACCGCTTCCAGGACGGGCAAAGGTGTAGGTAAATCCGGCTGACCGATATTCAAATGGTAGACATGGATTCCCTGCTTCTTGCGCGCTTCTGCAAGAGCGGCAAGTTTTCGAATAGGTGACCCTTGTATCTCTCGTCCTCTCCGTGAAATTGAAAGTGGAGTTTTCGCAAATTGTGTGTCAGATGTTTTCATAAAACAAAATCATATAATTGTGGTAATTATTCAGCTATTGTGTTTTTATACAACCCCTCTGTCCCGATGAATGTCATTCATCGGGACATCTCCCCTTTAAAAGGGGAGAAATTTTCCCCTCCTTGACAAGGAGGGGTGTCCCGCTACCGTTTTACGGTGGCGGGATGGGGTGGTCGAATATTTTTTATTTTCTTTGCTGAGTAGTTACTAATTGTGATACTATTATTTTGTTGTGGTCTCGTGATTGCCATTCGGATGGAAGATGACTGTGGCGAAACGATCTTCCTTAAATAGTCCTTCCGCTATCTCCTGCACCTCTTCCCGGGTGACTGCATCAATCTTATGAATAATTGTGTCTAATGAAATAAGTTCTCCGAAATACAACTCCGAGCTTCCTAACCGTATCATTCTATTGGGAATATTTTCCATACCCAGCATCATACTTCCCTTCAATTGCGCTTTTGTGCGCGTAAGTTCCTCTTTTGTGATGCCTTTCGTACGCAATGATTTTAATTCTTTCCACACGAGGTCGATGCATCGTTGAACATGAGAATTATCGGTTCCGATGTACACGCCGGCTGCACCCGTATCCTGCATCATATTATTGAAGCTGTACACTGCATACGCAAATCCGTATTTTTCCCGTATGTTCTGGAATAATCGGGAGCTCATTCCGTCTCCCAGCAGTGTGTTCAACACTTGCATAGGGAAACGTCTTTCATCGTGAACATGAAAACCGATTGTCCCGAGACAAATGTGCGCTTGCTGAATCGGCTTGTAGTATTCGCTTAAAACAGAACTCGGTTCCTCAAATACGGATTGGTTCCGTTCTGATCGTTTATTTGTACTGTTCACAGCATTTTGGAGGTAGCGTTTTGTTAATTCCACCACCTCCGCATGTTGAAGGTTGCCGGCTGCAGCAACAACAAGATTGGCGGATGTATACTGTTCGGTTTTATAGTGAAGAAGATCCTTGCGCGTAAAGGAAGTAATCGATTTCGCATTGCCGATGACTGGCATTCCAAGGGGGTGCGTTTTGAAAAGGGCTTTTTCAAAATAATCCTGGATAATGTCATCCGGATCGTCTTCTGCTTGTTTCAACTCTTCGAGAATAACATTCTTTTCCTTCTCGAATTCTTTTTGTGGAAAAGTCGGCTGAAATACCATATCGCTTAACACATCTGTTGCTAATTCGAGATGTTCATCGAGTACGCGCGCATAATAACATGTGTGCTCTTTACTGGTGAATGCGTTTAAGTAGCCACCGACTGATTCAATGCTTTGAGCGATTTCTTTCACGCTTCGTTTCTTCGTACCTTTGAATACCATGTGTTCAATAAAATGAGATATCCCGTTGTTTGCCGGGAATTCATCCCTTGATCCTGTCTCGATCCAAAATCCAAGCGATAAAGAACGCACGTGTGGAATTTCTTCCGTCACAATACGTACGCCGTTATCAAGAACCGTCTTTTGGTACGTCGCTTCAGTTTTGTGAGTGAACGAGGGCAAGACTGCCTGCCTTATGGTTTTAAGCTTTTTGTGTTGATTCACAGAACCCCGATGAATAACAAATGAAGAAATTTGATAGAAAATAATATCTATGATGAAGATATCGGATTTTTGACGGAGAGTCAAGAAATGGAAAGAAGGGCACTACGCGCGCTTGTCAATCATCGTTCGGGAAGCAAGAACGTATCGAATGCAGTTATGATTTTTCGGCAATTGTTGCTTTTGCAGCAATCATCGATTTTATTTTTGTCACCACCATATCAATCGCAACGAGATTGTTTGCGCCCTGAGGAATGATAATATCTGCCCAATGCTTGCTTGGTTCTACAAATTCGAGATGCATCGGTTTCACCGTGCCGAGATATTGGTTCATCACTGTTTCCACCGAACGTCCGCGCTCAAGAGTATCACGCCGAATTCTCCGAATCAAGCGTTCATCAGCATCGGTATCGACAAATATTTTTATGTCCATCAGTTCGCGCAATCGCTTTTCAACAAAAATCAAAATGCCATCTACAATAATGATATCCTTTGGTGCGATTTGCTGAGTCTCAACCATTCGGCGGTTTGTTGCAAAATTATAAATTGGCTGATAGATCGTCTTCCCTTCGCAGAGCTGCCAGATGTGCTGAATGAGAATATCCGTTTCAAGCGAATCCGGATGATCAAAATTGATTTTATCCGGAGTAAGTCCTCCAAATTTTTCAAGATCTTTGTAGTAGGAATCATGTTGGAGAACCACGATATGATTTCTATCGAGACGATCTAAAATTTTATTTGCAACCGAAGTCTTTCCAGAGCCGGTACCGCCTGCTAATCCTATGACGAGTGGTTTCATTTTATTCTTTATGCTTATGGAGTCATTTATCACAATATATATGGAAGATTCGCGACTTTCAATTGCGGCGATGAAACCATTCGGATTTTTGTAACTACTTTATTTTTCAAATAGGTCGTCATTCCCTCACGTTTGAAGAGGGAATCTTGCTTGAAATATAGATAAGATACCCGATTAAAGAATTCGGGTATGACAGATACTTATAGGATTTTTATTTGATCTACGTTATGGAAGAATTTACTGAGTTGTTACTTTTTTTAAGCATGCATTGGACGTTGCATCAGAACCCATTATTTCCGATTATGATCATGTGATGGAGATTTCAATGATAATTGGTTTTTTTCTATTACTTGCGGCTGCGTTCTACCTGATCGTTCATCTTGGTTTGATAACAGGTTTAAAGCGCTTGGATGATACGACATGCAATGAACAACCTTTTGTCTCCGTCATCGTAGCGGCTCGCAATGAAGAAAAAAATATTTGTCAACTTCTTCAGTGCCTGTCGCATCAAACATACACACAGTACGAAATTATTATTATCAATGATCGTTCTACCGATAAAACAGCCGAGTTGATTACCGACTTCCAGAAGAATTCTTCCAACATCACGCGTATCGACATCACAAGCCTTCAAGGCGATATGCCAGCAAAAAAAAATGCACTTAGAACCGGTATTGATGCAAGCAAAGGCGAGATTCTCTGCTTCACAGACGCAGATTGCTTTCCCACTTCTCGCTGGATTGAAGAATTGGTGAAATCATTTAAACCAGATGTGGGACTTGTGGCTGGCTATTCGCCATATCAAATTCCAAACAGCCAGACTTCCAAAGCTGGATTCTATAATACGTTATTCTTCAAATTCATTGCTTACGAAGAATTCCGTGCTGCAATTTGGGCGGCTGGTTCAATTGGCTGGAATATCGGCTGGCTCTGCACTGGGAGAAATCTTGCTTACAGACGAAAAGTGTATGATGCGGTGAATGGATTTGAGAAAATTAAAATGTCGACCAGTGGTGATGATGACCTTTTTTTGCAGCTTGTACGCAGGCAGACAGCGTGGAAGATTCAATATGTAACAACAGGAGAAAGTTTTGTTCTAACTGTTCCGCCCATGAACTTCTGGTCGTTTGTTGAGCAGCGTAAACGGCATTTCTCGGCCGCTAAGTTCTTCACCGTGCCGATGATGCTCTTTTTCTTCTGCTATCATTCATCAAATTTATTGCTCGTGGTCTCTCCTCTTTTGTTCCTGATGAATGTTTTAACTCTGCCTGCGATGGCCGCAGTATGTTGTTCAAAAGTATTAAGCGACATTGTTTTATTCAGATATTCTCATCGGATATTTGAAGCGAATAATTTCGATCGCTCATTTATTCTGATGGAAATGCTCTACATTCTTTACAATTCCCTTATCGGTCCACTGGGCTTTTTCAGAAAGTTTGCATGGAAACAGAGTTAAACAAATCAGAAGCAGCCGAATACGGAGAAGTTTGGAAGAACGTAATCTCTATCGCATTTCGTATTATTGTCGGTGCATGCGTTCTGTACTTTGTTATCTCCTTGGTGCAATGGAAGAATGTCATTATTGCGTATCAGTCTGCTGATGGCCGCTTTATTATTTTTGCTGCTTTACTTTTATTCGTCAACATAGGTGTGCGCACTTTCAAATGGCACGCCATGCTTCGCACTGTCAAGGATGCGCCGACTTATACGGAGGCTTTTGGCTCCGTCATGCTTGGAATTTCTCTCGGTTCATTCACGCCCGGTGAAGTAGGTGAGTTCGCTGGTCGCGCTTTGCATATCACCGATGCAAAACGATCTCATCTGGTTGGGTTAACACTTCTAGATAAAGCACAGATATTTATTGTTACAAGCTGTGCCGGTTTAGTAAGTCTTGCATCGTTAGCTTTCGACAATCCTTTGATAATTGCAATAGTAACGATAGCTATCGTATTGCTTTCGGTTTTTTTTATTACGCGATTGGGAGTGCTTGCGGCACTGGGTCATCGTCTTAACTCTACCCTTTTTAAGAAATCTTGGCTCACGCGAGTTCTTGATGGATTTAATCTTCTCAAACCCCAGCAGTTGTTCGCTGCCGTACTGTACACACTTATTTTTTATGGCGTTCTCATACTACAAATGTACTGCCTTATCAATAGTTTTTCAAAAATCAGCCTTCTGCATGCGTTTATTGGGACAAGTGCAATGATGTTCGTGAAATCGCTGCTCCCGATTTCGATAGGCGATCTCGGTATTCGAGAGGCAGGTTCGATCTTTTTCTTTTCAACCTACAGCATTTCGCAAGCCGCAGCTCTCAATGCCTCGTTGTTGCTTTTTTTAATCAATGTATTCATTCCGAGTATTATAGGAACTTACTTTATAAGACATCAACAACTTTCACCATTTAAACTTGTGCAATTCTGGAAAAAAAAGACAACAAGCCAATGATTGAATCTTTAGCACTTGGGTTACTCACGATTTTTACGATGTATTATGTTTATTTCATCACGCATATTCGTCTTGGTTTGCTTTCTCTTCATATTGCCCCATCGACAGGCTTCCAACCGATGGTTTCTGTTATTATAGCAGCGCGTGACGAAGATAAATCTATTGGTCAATGTCTCCAATCGCTTGTTCAACAAACTTATCTCACAAATAAATATGAGATCATCATTGTAGATGATGGTTCTCAGGATAACACTGCTTCCATTGTGAGATCTTTCTCGGAACGATATTCAAACGTCCATCTTCTTTCTTTGCCGGTTGGAACAGAACGAGGAACTGGCCGAAAACCATTTGCAATTGCTAAAGGTATTAATCAAGCTACAGGAGAAATCATCCTCACCACAGATGCTGATTGCATTGTGCCGCCGCGATGGATTGAGATTATGGCTAATCATTTTGAGGACAATATTACGCTTGTAGCCGGACCGGTCGCAGAACAAGGTTCTGCAAATTTTTTCTCTAAACTTGAACAACTCGAATTTCTTGGACTTATCACAACGGCGGCTGGATTAATAGGCTCAGGGAGACCCATAATTTGCAATGGCGCGAATCTTGGCTATCGAAAAAACGCATTTAATTCCGTGGGCGGTTTCGGTGACAATGGCAGTTCTAATGACGATGAATCATTGATGAATAGGATGGTTCAGAGAAAAATTGGCAGAATTGCATTTGCTCCCGAATCTGATGCCGTAATTACTACGCAGTCCTCAAATACAATGATCTCGTTTCTCAAGCAGCGTATCCGCTGGGCAAACAAACGCGGTCACTACGAAGATAAATCAATTCTTATTACGCTTGTCTCTTTATATTTATTTTTCCTTAGTCTCGTTTTGATGGTGCTGTTAATACCTTTAGAACAAAAGCTCTTACTACCGGTAATTATTGCATTTGGAGGCAAAGTAATTGTTGATTACTTCACGCTTCGCTCAGGCGCAAGATTGTTTCTCCAACACGTACCAATTTTCCATTTTCTGATTGCAGAGGTTTTGCACGTTCCGTATATTGTGATTGCAGCAGCAATTGGACAAATAAGTTCAATGCAATGGAAAGGGCGGACAATTAGACGATGAGATGGGATTTTCAGATATTTAGAAGACTTTTTCCATCAATTCTTTTCAAAACACTGGATGAAAGCATACATCTCACTTTTGATGATGGACCTCACCCTATTACAACTCCTCTCATTCTTCAAGAATTAAAAGGACGCAATATTCAGGCAACTTTTTTTCTACTTGGACAGAATGCGCAAAAATTTCCTGATCTCGTTCGACAGATTCATGCTGAAGGACATCAAATTGGCAATCATTCATTCACGCACGCTAATCTATTTTTCAAGAATAAGGCATTTCTCATAGATGAAATTCAACGAACTATGGAAACACTGGAAAAGACTATTGGAATATATTCTCATTATTTTCGACCACCCTATGGCTATTTTGATTGGACGACTTTAAGCGTGCTCCGTAAACTGGAATTGACTTGCACACTCTGGGATGTCGACAGTAAAGACTACAAACTAAATTCCGTTACCGATATTTCACATCGAGTCATACCAAATACAAAGAATGGCTCTATTCTTCTCTTTCATGACAACATTGAAACTTCAACGAAAGTCCAGACATATCTTCCGGTCCTTCTCGATACTTTGCTTAGTAAAGAATTTAATTTCAAGACGTTACCAATATGACCTTCCAAACTTTTCTCATCATCGTAACGATCCTATATCTTTGCCAGGTAGGAATATTTTTAATTGGTCTGAAACGTAATCGGCACCAATCACAAATCTCATCAAACTTATCTATTTCGGTTATAATTGCAGCAAGAAACGAAGAAGCTAATCTTCGGGAGTGTCTTGAGTCGGTAGCAAATCAGAACTATCCTGCTCCATTGTATGAAATTATTGTTATCAATGATGGGTCAACCGATGGAACTGAAGCAATATGCAACGATTTCATTAAACGGTATCCGAATATCAAATCGATTCAAGTTAAAGATGATACAATTATTCGTGGTAAGGCAAACGCCTTGGCGCAAGGTATTGACGCATCTTCAGGAGAAATAATACTTATCACTGATGCGGATTGCACGGTTCCAAGAACATGGGTGGAGCAGACAGCAAATTGGTATAATTCTGAAGTCGGACTTATAGGAGGATTCACACTTCAGAAAGCTACAACACCGTTTGAAGGAATGCAATCATTAGATTGGACATTCATACTTGGTATGGCTGCCGCAACTGCTGGTTTAGGTCATCCACTTGGAAGTATTGGAAATAATCTATCATTTCGAAGATCAGCGTACGATCAAGTAGGCGGATATCGAAAATTAAAATTCAGCGTGACAGAAGATTATACGGTAGTTCAAGCAATTGTTGGTTCTAAGAAATGGAACTATATATACCCTATTGATTTAAAGCATCTTGTCGAAAGCAAATCTTGTCCAAATTTCCAATCAATTCTCCGCCAAAAACACAGGTGGGGCAAAGGCGGACTTGATATGAAACCGGCTGGCCTGGCAATAATGGTTGTTGGTTTTTTAATGCATCTTTCTCCCTTTGTCATGCTTTTTTGGGGCGGAGTAGTGCAAGCTGCTACAGCGTTAATGATTAAATTTATCGCTGATTATGTATTCTTGTACAAAATTCTTTGCCGACTTGACCGGAAGGAAGATCTTCGATGGTTTTATTGGTTTGAAATGTATTTCATGATTTACGTTTTACTTCTACCCTTTTTGGTTTTCTTTGGTGGAAAAGTAAAATGGAAAGGACGCGAGTTTTGACTCAGTTTCCGTCCTTCATCTGGTATTTGTTTCCGATTTTTCTTTACGCAGAGACACATTATCGCTTCCGATATTTTTTTAGTTTTCTTCGTAAACGTGAACCGGAACTCATTGCTGATGCTCCGCATCGTCTTGAGCCAAATTCTTCGTTGCCAATTCTCATTTTAGTCAAAGATGCTCACCTCTTCCCTGTTAAATTAGATGGAATCAATCTCACTATTCGATCGAATGGATCTATTGTTTTTGAAAAAGAGCTTTTGAATTCATCTATTGAAGTACGTCAAAAGTTATGGTGGCAAATTTTTGACGTACCAATTATGGGTTTAACTGGAAACATCGAATGTGATGTTATATTTAGACTTACCGATAACAATCAAAAGCAGTTTTACCACAATGATAATCATAGAACGTCATCACATCGTCCATTGAAAGTATTTATCTCACGAAACTCTCTTCCAAAATTTGAACATCTATATTTGGGAGAATGCCATTCACATTCGCACTATACCGATGATCAAGTAGAGTTTGGTTCACCATTGGGAGCATCAGCCCTATTAGGCAAATCGCTCGGATTATCATTCTTTTGTGTGACTGACCATTCATATGATTTGGATGACAAAGTTGATAATTATTTAATTAATGATCCCGATTTACCCAAGTGGCGGCAATTACATCAAGAAGTCGATAAGTTAAATTCGAAACTTTCAAACTTTACAATAATAAGAGGCGAAGAAGTAACATGTCGCAATTCCGCCGATCAGAATGTTCATTTGCTTCTATTAGGAAATAAGAAATTTTTTACTGGTACAGGAGATGGAGCTGAACAATGGCTCAAGACGCGAAGTGAATATACTATCAGTGACGTTCTTGAAGAAAAAGAATTATCTACACTTGCGTATGCTGCTCATCCTTTCGAACCGGTTTCATTCCTCCAACGATTGTTATTGCATCGCGGCAAGTGGCATGAACGCGACATTGTAAATTCGAAATTATCGGGAATTCAATTTGCTAATGGACAATTATCAGATGGTTTTCAGGAAGGATATCGACAATGGGTCAAGGCACTTCTACAAGGTAAGCGACTTTTTGTGTTAGCAGGAAATGACGCACATGGCAATTTCAATAGATTTAGACAAATTGGAATCCCATTCTTCAAGATTCATGAGATGGAGCATCAAGTATTCGGTAAAATGAGAACAGGAGTATTCCTTGCTTCGCTCTCCGAAGGCAATATATTAAATTCTCTTCGCGCTGGAATGTCAATTATCACCGATGGCCCGGTTGTTAATTTGAGTGTGATTTCTTCAACCAACCAGTTGAGTTCCATTGGTTGTAGCTTTGTTGGAACGAAGCACACAATTTTACTTGAAGTGCAATCTTCAACTGAATATGGTTCAATCGAATTGCTCAAGGTATTCAATGGTAGCATTGGCCAAACTGAAGCAGAACTCGTTTCCGAAAAAGATCTTAAACGCTTTGACTTAGATCGAAATTTTTCTTTCGAGACTGAACGTGATAGTTACATACGTGCAGAAATTTGGACATCCTCTCTTGATTCAAGTGACGGCAAGCCACATTTTTGCTTGACGAATCCTATATGGTTTACGCGAGAGTGATAAGTTGAAATCATAAAGTGATAGAAATTTTCTGTATCTTACAATAGAAATAAAAATAAGCGAACTATGGAATTCAATCAACATCTATCCAGTAATAATGTAAAAACGAAAAGCTTGAATTTGACTTTAGTGCTTCGGTGGCTATTGCACTTAAGTTTGTTTTTATTGACGTTTTTCACAACTACTATTGCGGGAGTTTTGTGGCTCAATAGAGATCCCTTTGAGCTTAGCAATTTTCACCTTGGCATCCCTTATTCCGCTTCTATCCTGTTCATTCTTGCTTGCCATGAATTCGGACACTATTTTGCCTCTCGTTATCACCATGTGGATGCCACATTGCCGTATTTTCTCCCATTTCCACCAGTTCCAGTTCTTCTTCAACTTTTTTTAAATTTCGGCACCTTCGGAGCAGTAATCCGTACAAAATCAATTGTTCCATCAAAAAAAGCTATGTTTGACATTGGAGTTGCAGGTCCAATTGCTGGATTTTTCGCTTCTCTTCTTGTGCTCATGTATGGATTTCTTCACCTTCCATCTCCCGAGTTTATACTCGCAATTCATCCTGATTATGATTTTGCTCTGAACGCATCAGCGTCTGCTCACGGTATACCGCTCGCTTTTGGAAAGACACTTCTTTTTTCAGGATTACAGAATTTGCTCACTCATCCTTCAGTGCAATTTGTTCCACCGCTAAGCGAGATTTACCATTATCCATTTCTTTGCACTGGCTGGTTCGGATTATTCGTTACGGCACTGAATCTCATTCCTATGGGCCAGTTTGATGGAGGACATGTAATTTATGCAATGTTTGGCAAATATCACCGAAGGATTGCTCAAACATCTTTCTATGCTCTTCTCGCACTCAGCGCTCCGTCACTTTCTGATGCGCTGCTCAGAACACTGTTGGGATTTGTGTATAAACATGATGTAGGACAAATTATTCCTTTCGCTCAATATAGCTGGTCTGCATGGTTCTTTTGGGCAATGATAGCTCTCTATGTCGTAAAATTATTTCATCCGCCTGTTGCCGATGAGACGCCATTAGATGGTCGGCGAATGGCAGTTGGGTGGTTCTGTATAGCTATCTTCTTTCTTTCCTTCTCACCGAATCCATTTACACTCGGTTGAGAGATGTTTGAATTTACTTTTCCTTCTCATAGGTATGCTCCTCTTACAAGAGACACAGAGCAGCAGAATGCAGTATTTTGATCACGAAGAGGAATAAAATCTTATTTCTATTTAATGCTATTGAATATTTCAAAATTCTTTTATAGCTTATATGTGGTTGAACAAATCACTTCACAAAAAAGGGCTGACCGATAGACGATTGCTATTTTTTTTTAGTCAGAAACAATAAATAGTACGAAAGCAATCAGTGCGCCAGCTTCTTTTCAAAAAATATGTAATTCTGTTCGTTATTATCCTCAGTATCTCCTCATTTTCAGGCTGCGAAAAAAAGTCTGATTCTGTTATCGATCCTATTCAAAGCGTGCCTGTAGTAATGGACGCCTCGTCTTCGCTTACCATTATTAATACTGACACGATGAATATTGGAAACGAACGTACGCCAGATGATCTGCTTACAATTCATGGAGAAGCTTCACTACGGGTCTCCCACCCTCAAGGAAAGAAAGAAATTTCAGCGGTCAAATATTCCATACGTGAGGATCAATCTCTATCTGTTATAGGAGAAGGCGTTTTAAATGATGACGGAATTCTTCCAGATCGAATTGCAAATGATGACATTTATTCAGGATATACTCAATTCCAAATTAAACGCGTTCTCGTGGGAAAACTCGTTTTATCACTCTGGAGCGAAAATTCTACAGGTCAAGTAAGCAATACTGCTTTACTGCCTCTATCTATTGTTCGCTTGAATCACGCACCCGTTATTTCTAACCTTAATGCTCCTAGTACGGTGAATCTTGCAGCAACAACTTCATTTAACATCAGCGTAACGCTTATTGATCCTGATGGTCAAGAAGATATTAAATCTATGTTACGTTTTACACCAAGCGGCAAAGTGCTTCCCTTATCTCCTTATAACGATAGTATTTATGTTGAGACTGTTACACTTGTTCCACCTCCACCCCTTGGGCCATATAATTTTCGTTTTCGTGCAGTCGATCGATCAAATGACTCAAGCAATGTATTAACACAAACAATTGTCATAGTGAATGAAGCGGTTGTAAATTGAAAAAAGCATTTCTTATACTCTCTGGAATTTGTTTCTGCTGGGTAATCGCTTTTGCTCAACTTCCGAAGATGTATACGTTAAACAGCGGATGGAGCAGTTCACTGCCAAGAACGAATACCATCAATGATATTTTAGTGCGCCAAGATTCTGTGTGGTTGGGAACAGAAAGCGGATTGAGTGTGACAACGAACGGTGGTACAAACTGGACGCATTTTTCTGGCACCAGCACGTTCGATGATAAAGGTATCTCGGCACTTGCAATCAATAACAGCCTCCTCTGTGTCGCGATAGGATATACAGCAAAGCTCAATGGAGAATCAGTGCAAACAGGCGGTGGATTGCACTGTTCGTCTGATCGAGGTTCGACCTGGTCCTTTATTCCTCAGCCAATAGACAAAGGTACGATAGATACTTTAATGTATGGCAGCAACAGAATACGCGCATTAGCGGTTACTGTTCCACAACAGAATATTACTTTTGATATTGCTCTTACAAAAAATACTATATGGATTGCAAGTTGGGCCGGTGGGCTTCGAAAATCGACCGATCTTGGTATTACATGGACACGTGTTATTCTGCCGCCTGATAATCTTGATTCTATCGATGCAGCAATGCCACTTAATTTTGCATTCGAGCTTTCACCGGTTCAAAAAATATTCACTCTCAACAATAAGCAAGATACATTGGCTGAGAACGACAACCATAAATTATTCAGCGTTTATAGCAGCGATGATTCCATCATCTGGGCAGGAACGGCTGGCGGTATCAATAAATCTATTGATGGCGGAATGAGTTGGCGCAAATATTCTCATCAAAATCAGACTCATCCTATCTCCGGAAACTTTGTTGTTGCATTAAAAGAACAGCGATGGAATAATCGTCGGATTATGTGGGCGGCGACCGTCAATGCAAATGATCCTGATGAAACCAAAGGCGTGAGTTATTCTGAAGATGCCGGTGAGACATGGAAAACCACCTTGCTCGGCGAATGGGCTCACAATATAGCTGTGAATGATTCCGGCAATGTAGTATATATCGCAACAGACAACGGATTATTCCGATCTGCTGACTTCGGAGAAAGCTGGATAAAGGGCGGCTCTATTTATGATCCCGCGAATCTTCAACGTTTTGTTTCATCTGAATGCTACGGCGTGGGTGTAAAAGGTGATACCGTATGGTTCGGCGGGCCGGAAGGAACTGCTTATACTATCGATTCACCATCCCAACAATTCGGCTCGGTGTGGCATATTTTCCGCACTGCAGAACAAGTCATAAATAAAAATTTTACGTATGCGTTTCCCAATCCTTTTGCTCCTACGAATGAACCGGTTCGTCTGCACTATAGTGTCAACGCCGGTAATTCACTTACGCAAGACGTTTCCATCCGTATCTTTGATTATTCGATGTTACCTGTTTGCACTCTCATACAGAAAGCGTCGCGTCCAAGTGGAAAAGAATATGATGAAATTTGGAATGGCCAGGATGACAATCATACCATCGTAGCAAATGGCATTTATTTTTATCGAGTGGAAATTGGTGATCAGTCGCCTTTGTGGGGAAAGATCATGGTGCTGCGATGAAAACTCTTTCTCGTGCCCTTTGTGCAATCGTTCTCTTATTGTGTGCAATGTCAAGCTTTGCTTTTAGTCAGCTGCAGAGCAGCTCTTCCGTAGGCGGACTTGCCGGCGCACCGATGCGCATGGGATTTGGTGCACGCGGAATGGCTATGGGCAACGCAATGACTGCAGTGATTAACGGCGATCTGCAATCCTACTATAATCCAGCAATCGTTCCATTTGAATCTGAACCAACTGCCATTGCAGCATATGGAGTTCTTTCTCTCGATAGAAGACTCAACTATTTAAGCTATACAAAGAATTTAAAACCAGATGCAGGATTTTCTTTGTCCATCTTGAATGCTGGAGTTGGAAATATTGACGGCCGCGACCGTGATGGTATTCATACTGAAACCTATAGTACGTCTGAGAATGCTTTTTCACTTTCTTTTGGTTTAAGACCAGCTCCAAAATTTGCCTTTGGAGTGACAGCAAAAATTCTTTACTATTCACTTTTTGAAGGAATGAAAAGTACATCTGCCGGTATTGATGTAGGGGTAATTTATGTACTCTCACAAGAAGTTACGCTTGGAGCAGTTGTACAGGATATTAATGCTAAGTATAAATGGGATTCCTCTCAACTGTATGGACAACTCGGAAATTCTTCTTCAGATTATTTTCCACTGAGAAAACGCATCGGAGTAAGCTGGATGCCCACAGACTATCCATTGATAGTATCCGGTGAATTTGAATCAATTGGTTCTGCACTCTATATTCGTGTTGGTTCAGAGGTTAAAGTATACGACGGCGTTTATATCCGAGGCGGTATCGATCAGCTCGCAATGAATGCGGACTTGCCTGCAAAACCGGCAATAGGAATATCCTTACAAACCAAAGTGGCAAATTGGACTCCTTCTTTTGATTATGCCTATGTATTTGAACCGTACAGTCCAAGTGGTATCCATATTCTCTCATTAGCACTGAGATTCTAATGAAACTCAAAATTATTTTTTCATTTCTTCTTTTCCCTGCACTCCTGCTTTCGCAGGGAAGTTCTCGAGGCGCTGTGAGCTTAAAATTCCCAACAACTCCATTTGTTGCTGCTACAGGCGGCTCTTTTGTTGCAGATCCAACAGCACTTCAATCCAGCCTTATCAATCCTGCAAACATTGCTTCGAGCGAAGCCTACGGGGTGTTGTTCTCACATACGGAATGGATTCAAGATATTCAAATGGAATGCTTGTCGATTGCCGCTCCTTTTAGCATTGGTTCTTTGTCCCTTTCTATCGCAAATACAAGTGTCGATGGACTCGAATTACGTACAATTCCTGGACCTGCGATCGGAACATTCAATGCGCAATCCACCTCCTTTCAGTTGACGTATGGCGTTGCATTAACCCAGAATATTCGAATAGGTATCGCTCCTAAATATATTTATGAAAAAATATTTGTTGATGAAGCCACCGGTTATGGATTTGATGCCGGTGTTATTTATTTTCCGCACGTGGAGGGTCTTAGTCTTGGTTGTTCCTTAACGAATGTGGGTTCGCTATCAGCATTTCGCAACGATCGAACAGAATTGCCGTCACAAGTGCGTTTTGGCGGGACATACTCATTGCATCTGGATGAAATGGTGTTTCGTGTCGCCACTACATTTTCCTCAGAAATTGGAACTCCGATAAATCATACCGGTATTGGCGGAGAGGCCACGTACGAGCATATACTCACAGTGCGTTTTGGTTACCAAACTGGAATTGATACACGAGGCATTTCTGCAGGGTTAGGAATTCGTTACAGCATTGTCATGATTGATTATGCGTATGTTCCATTTTCCCTGCAAGTAGGGGATTCTCATCTCATTTCTATTGGTTTTGTTCTCTAGAGGATCATGCGGGATGAAAGTATCCGGATTCACATTCGTACGTAACGGTGTGAAGTATGACTATCCTTTTTTAGAATCCATTAACTCTCTCCTTCCCCTCTGTGATGAAGTCGTCGTCGCTGTCGGTCAATCTGAAGACGGTACACTAGAAAAAATTAAATCACTCCATTCACCTAAAATCAGAATTCTTGAAACAGTTTGGGATGAATCGATTCGCGAAGGCGGAACAATTCTTTCCCAACAAACAAACCTTGCACTCGGCCGTATGGCTGGTGATTGGGCAATATATCTTCAAGCAGATGAAGTACTTCACGAACAAGATTATCCGGTAATACAAGAAGCAATGGTGCTCTATAAAGACACAAGAGAAGTGGAAGGACTGCTTTTCAATTACAAACACTTCTATGGCTGCTATCATTATATTGGTGACTCACGCCGATGGTATCGCCGCGAGATACGAATCGTACGGCCACATATCGGAGTACGGTCATGGGGTGATGCTCAAGGATTTCGGATCCATGGGAAAAAACTTCACGTCAAGCTCATCAATGCTGCGATTTATCATTATGGTTGGGTGAAACCGCCGGAAATTCAGCAGTTGAAGCAGAAAACTTTCAACAGGCTCTGGCACTCGGACGAATGGGTCGATCAGCATGTCGGCGTTGCAAACCAATACAATTACATGCAAGGGGGCAAATTAACACTCTATGATGGTGCACACCCTTCTGTGATGAGCGACCGAATTCGCAATCAGAACTGGTCATTCAAGTACAATCCGATGAAAGTACGGCAATCACTAAAGGAAAATATTCTCGATGCTATCGAATCACAATGTGGCTGGAGAATCGGCGAATATAAAAATTATATTATGATTTAATTTTATCTTCTTTTGTTGAGAGACGAGAGGATGCCATCACAAGCCCTGCCATGAGCCACCATCCCCAGCAATTTGCAAATGTTCCATAATAGTTTTGGAAAAGCCCGCCGATCATAAAACCGATAACCGCTAATGTGCTTCCAAGCGCAAGTTCTTTAAGAAATGGATTTGTAGAATATTTCTGAGTTTTAAATCCAGTTTGTATAAGGACAAACCACAGAGACAAGAAAGCGATCAGCCCTGGAATTCCAGAGGAAACAAGAATTGTAAGATAGTCATTATGTGGATGTCCCGTCACGTCATAATATCCTGCAACCTTATACCGATCAAAGTAATAATCAAAGTTGTCCTCTCCGATTCCAGTCAAAGGAAAATCTTTCGATATATTGATGCTTGTCTTCCAGAGATTCAACCGCGTCTGATTTTCTGACGGGACAACACTGGAATATGCGCGATCCCTAATAGTTGGGATAAAGATGACACAGAAAAGAACTATGAGGAGAAAGACCCCCGTCACGATACTGCCGATTCGTTTGCCTTTCACGAAGCCAAAGACGGGAATAACAACACCAAACGACAACCAGATACTCCTCGCAAACGTTCCTATCACTGCCATAAAACTTAAGAGGGCGACAAGCAAATACTTCCACCGATTCTTAATCATTCCTGATTGAGAACTCATACAGAGGCTTACCAGGAAAACAGACATAAGGAATCCTGCAAACGTGAGATAAAATCCATTAAAACCCACTGCGCGGAAATAGCTGCCCATTGGAGCAAGTGTCTCAGGTCGATGTAATTGATATCCTGAGAACGTCTGCCAAATACCATAGAGTGCTGCTATTGATGCCGAGAAAAGCCAAAGCTGTAATATTCGTTTCAATACTTTAATATCATCGACTACAAAATACATGAGGAGCATAATGAACATAGGCCATTCATTATCCGCTAATGCCCATAGACTATGCCCTGGTCTTGGAGAAATGCTTGATGCGATTATATTCCAGCCAATGTAGAATAAAAGTGGAATGAATAATTTAGTTGGATAATACTGCCATTGTTTATTGAAGAGACCTTCCAAGATCCATCCTACGAAAGCAATGCCTATAGCAAACTCAGCCGGAACAAACGAAATCGGAATACTAAACGCAAAGAGATAAAGTCCAAAACGGCTCATTGCTGTTGGGATTGTTGCGCGATAGTCAATTAACTTCATATGAACTGTTCTTTCTTGAGAATAACGTTTAGTGTATCATATGTATTTGATTACCGATTGAACTCTATGTCAAGTTCTTTAATAAAATCATCAATTGCATTAATCATTTTCGGAATAGGAATCGCGCTTGTTGGTTCATTTGCGGAAGAAATAACAACGCGATTTTTTACTTGATGGGGCAGCCACTCATGAACATCCTGCATCTGAGTGTAAAATCCAACAACAGGAGTCTTGGTCGCTGATGCAAAATGAATGATGGATGTATCAGGAGTAATCACTGCAAGTGCACCTTCAATAATTGCAGCAAGTTCAAGCAACAATGCATCACCCTGCTCTGGGAATGATAAACAGTGCGAGTTTTTCATGAGGTTGTGCTTGACTGATAACATGTAAGAATCATGTGGAGCATGGAGAAGAACCGTACGAAATATTGTCCTCGAACCCAGATGTTCTCCAATTGAATAAGCTTGTTCAGCTGAAATTCTCCTTACCGAATCATTCGCAGAAAGATTTAGAATAATATAAAAGGATTTATCGGCGGCTGAATTATCTCTTGACCGAAGATTATTATTTGTGAAGTAAGTCTTAATCCTGTTTCTTGTTTCTTTATCAATGAAGATATCGTATTTCAACTGGTCAGGTTCGAGTGTTATATCGAATACTTCTTTTATGATCCATACAAAAGTTTCGAGCATATGGTTTGTATTTCGGGAGATTTTGAGAATTCTATTAAAATAGAACCTGTATTTTTCATCACCCTGACCTATTTTTATTCCCGACGGCGAAATAATATTCGCTAATATACCTCCGCTGGTAGTTCTGTTGAAAATTAAATTCACCACGAGCTCATATTCATTTTTTCTTGCCTTCAGTATTTCAACAATGAGCTTCATCCAATTCGAATGAAGTACATACACCAGATCTACATAAGGATTGAAGCGGATAATTTCAGCGTTTTTCTCACTGGCAAACACCCCGATTTTTAAGGCAGGGTTCATTTGTTTCAAGCTTCGAAAAATAGGTGTCGTTACAATCATATCCCCTATTCTATCGTATCTCAAGAAGAGTACATTGTTGATAGACTGAATGTCAATTGGCGAGTCCTTTCTTGGATTATGAAATATCAATCGCAGAACAGGATAAACAATTCGATGCCTCCACCAATATTCTAGCTTTTCAATCATTCTGTAAGAGGATATTCTGTGCTTATTCAATGGTCTTTATGCGATATCGATCGATTAATTTCGTTAAAGCTGATTCGACAGACGATATTGGAATTGTTGATAGATCATCAACATCGGTAACAACAACTTCATAATCTGTTCCGTAGGGTTCCCAGATTCGCAAGGCTTTATCTGATTGGACATAGAGCACAACCGAAGGAATATGAAATGCTGAGGCCAAATGAATAGCAGATGTGTCTGGAGAGACTAGGAAAGAAAGTCTTTTAATAAATGCCGCAAATTGATCAAATGTTTGAGTGAGAGGTGAAAGAATCACATTTTTATTGCCTTCCACTATCTTCATCGCTTTTTCTTTATAGGCTGGTTCATATAATAAGATTTGGAATAGGTCTGGATATTTCTCTGTTATAAAGGAAAGAAACGCACGATAATTCTTAATACCCCAAAAACGAGTTTCTCCGCCAGCAGAGATATTAATACCAATGAGTTGGCGTTTAGTCAACTGATTCGCTGAAAGAAATCTTTCCGCAAAGTCATCAGATTCTGGTGAAGTAAAATATCGGATGGAAAGGTTTTCAGCTGTGGGATCAATATGAAACGGTATCAATAATTGAGCAATTCGATCTACAATATGTGTTTCACTTCGAGAAAGCATAGGCACTTTGATGTCATAAACATAGTTATTATCCTTGACAATACCGATATTCCAGCGAGCGCCAGATAACAAGCAAAGAAAAGTTGATGTCACCGATGGGTTGTCCATCATGTCCACGGCAAAGTCATATTTTTCTTTTCGAAGAGATCTCGCCAATGAGATTACTTTACCAATCCTTTTTTGGTAGATCCAGCGTTTGCGTACTAACGAATCATTCATAAGGACGAAATGATTGTTCTCACTGAGAAGAACATCTACAATGGCTGAAGGATAATGCGTTTTGACTGACGTGAATATCGGAGTGGAAACGAGGACGTCACCAATTCTATCTTGTCTGATGAAGAGAATTTTGCTGGAATTAAAATCGATAGTATCCGATAGTCGATTTCGTCTGCTGACGAAGAATCCGAACGCATAAATTAAAAAACGGCGCAAATATATTTCAAAGCGTTTTAAAAATGAATCTCTCATTCAAGATGGATTTTCATCAAATTGGAGTGCATGGAGACGCCGATATAATCCGCTTTCTTTTGAAAGGAGCTCTTCGTGCGTTCCTATTTCAACAATACTGCCAGCGTCGAGCACAATAATTCTATCACAGTGAGCTATCGTGGAAAGTCTATGCGCAATGATAAAAGATGTCCGCCCTTCCATAAGTCGATCCAGGGCTTCCTTCACCATGAGTTCAGATTCTGTATCTAACGCAGATGTTGCTTCATCCAGAAGCAAGATGCGGGGATTACGAAGGATTGCCCTCGCAATAGCAATACGCTGCCGCTGACCTCCAGAAAGCTGTAGTCCTCTCTCACCAACCTCCGTATCATACCCCTTTTCAAGTTTCTCGATAAACTCATATGCATTTGCATCTCTTGCAGACTGGAGAACTTCTTCTCTCGTCGCTTCGAGCCGGCCGTACTGTATATTAGTAAAGACAGTGCCTGAGAAAAGAATGACCTCTTGCGGAACAATGGCTATTTGACTTCTCAATGAATACAGATCTACTTCTTGTGTATTCATTCCATCGATATAAATATTTCCTTTTTGAGCTTCATAGAACCGTGGTATCATATTAACAAATGTGCTTTTCCCTCCTCCACTTGGTCCGACAAGGGCTATCTTTTCGCCTCCTCTCACCTGCACATTGATGTCTTTTAATGCTTGAATATCGTTGTTATAGGAAAATGACACATGGCGATATTCTACAGTTCCATTCGCAATTGTGATGGAACGATCTGGATGAATGTTCGCTTCTTTTGGATGGTCGAGTATCTCAAAAATGTAACCGGCAGAAACAAGTGTTTTTTGAATCCTTGCCGCACTCTCGCCTAATGCTTTCACTGGCTTTGCTAAACTAATCATCAAGATGAGGAAGAAGAGCATAGTCTCGATTGTCATCGAACCTTTAATAAAAAGATATCCGCAAAAGATAACGAGCAAGGAGGCAGCAGCTGTATTGAATAATTCATTTGTTGGACTCAGCAAGGCAGTCACACGGACTATTTTCATTGAATAATGATAATTGGATTCCACCTTCTGCTTGAACGATTTCTTTTCTTTTTCCTCTCGCGTGAATGATTTCACAATGCGTATTGCCGATATACGTTCTTGGATAAATGCGGAGATTTCTGCCAATGTGTTTGTGAGTGCATGGCTGTAGGAACGAATCTTATCGCCGAATTTGCGTGATATTTCTCCGGAAAAAGCAAAAATAAGAATTGTTACAATAGCTAACTGCCAATTTGTGTAGAATAATGCCGCCGCATAGACGAAAGTATAGACAAAATTTTGCGCCATTTCGACGATAAGGTTGATTGATTGTTCAATATTGTTCACGTCGTTTGTGATGCGCGACATGATGTATCCTGTTTTATTCTCGTCGAAATACTTAATGGGCAGGACAACAATACGGTCGAACAATTCAATCCTAAACCGCATCATAATCTTCTGTTGAACAGAACTCATAACATATTCGCGCACATACACGAAAGTTACTTTTATTAGAATGATGACAATAACTATAAGCGCAAATTTATAAATGAGCTCAAAACTCTCCTGTTGTCCATGGATGGTGAATGAATAGAGCAGTGTATTGAAGAGCTTCAATGGTACCGCTACCAATATCTCTTGACCTAAACGTACTTGCTGGCTAATGGTCTGCAGAATCTCAAAGAGGCGGGCAATCAAATACGCAGACGCAGTTTCTGCGATACTCATGATGCCAACAGACACAAGACCTGCTATGATTCGCCACTTGTACTTTAAAAAATATTTAAGAAGCCGATAAAAGGTACCTGATGGACTCATATTATTTTTAACGTACAATAAAATCGTCCGAATCGCAATTTGTTGAAAAGCTGATTTTAATGCTGTATAGAATCGACAGATGTATTGCTTTCTGAATCAGTAAAGTATTTTAGAATATTCCTGGCAGCTAATTTTCCTACAATTTCTGTGAGTTGTTCTTCCGTCGCAACACGAACGCCTTGTAGTGAGCCCAATGTTTCCAGCAGTTTTTCGGCTCTTTTTTTCCCAACACCTTGAATCATATCAAGTTCTGTCTGAATTATTCTTTTGCTGCGTACAGAGCGATGAAATGTGATAGCGAATCGATGCGCCTCGTCCCTCATTTGCTGCATCAGCCGAAGTCCAGAGGAAGTTCGAGGTAACTGAAGAGATTCATCTTGGTTGGGCAGAAATACTTCTTCGAGCCGCTTCGCCAAACCAATAATTGGTACAGCCGTAAGTTCTAATTTGTGCAGCACTTCGATTGCACTGGAGAGTTGCCCTTTTCCCCCATCAACCATGATGAGGTCCGGAAGGATGCGCTTCTCCTGAAGAATTCTTGTATATCTTCGTTCAACAACTTCATGCATACTGGCGAAATCATTTGGACCCTCAACTGTACGGATTCTAAATTTTCGATATTCGCTTTTCTTTGGTTTACCATCTTCAAATACCACAAGTGAAGCGACAGTGTCCGATCCTTGAATATTCGAAATATCGAAACATTCAATTCTTCGCGGCGGCGCAGGCAACCGAAGATCTCGCTGGAGCGCTATGACTGAATGAGGAATAATCTCTCCACGCTTGAGTCTTAATAATTCCAACTCATCCAACCAGAACTGTGCGTTTGTGCGCACAAGGGCGACAAGTTTTACTTTATCTCCTGATTTAGGGAATTGTATATTCACAGAATGACCGCTTTTATTTTCCAACCAATTTTGAATAATCTCCGTATTACTCATCTCATCGGATAAAAACAATTCAGGTGGAATATCCTCCTGTTCAAGATAATAACGCTCAAGGACAGCCTCTAATAGCTCGCTAAAGGGCTTTCCAGAGGCATTTGCGAGATATAGATGCTGACTCCCGATCATTTTGCCCTCTCGGATCTTGAAAATCACAGCACACGCATCATCTTCCTTGGAAACAAGCGCAATAATATCACGATCTGTTTCTGTCGCATCCACAATCTTTTGCTTTTCTGAATAGACACTTAGTGTATTCAACCGATCTCGAATGATCGCCGCTTCTTCAAATCGTGATGCATCGGCATGTGCATCCATTTCTTTTTTCAGCGATTCAATGACAATTTTTGTTTTTCCGCGAAGAACTTGTGACGCCTGATCAATCAGCGCATTGTAATGCTCTTGTGAGACAAACGCCTCACACGGTCCCTCACATTTTTTGATATGAAAGTCGAGACACACTCGAAATTTTTTCTTCTTGATTGAATCTTCAGTTAAATCAAGGCTGCAGCTGCGAACCATAAAGAGGTTCCGCATTGTCTTGAGGGCATGCCGCATAGATTTTACATCAGTATAAGGACCAAAGTAACGAGCACCAGAAGTCTTGCGGCGTGTTACATACATACGAGGGAATGGCTCTTTGGTAATAGCAATGTAAGGATAACTCTTATCGTCTTTGAGAAGGACATTATAACGCGGTTTGAGCTGCTTAATAAGGTTTGCTTCGAGAATGAGCGCTTCAATTTCGCTGTCTGTCACGGTAAGCTCGACATCGACGATTTTTGAAATCATCGCATCGATTCGCAAATCAACTGGTCGAGATTTGTGGAAGTATTGTCGTACTCGATTGCGTAAGTTTTGCGCTTTGCCGACATAGATAACCTTGCCATCGACATTCTTAAATTGATATACACCTGGTTTCGTTGGAAGTGCTTCGATCTTTTCGAGTAACGAAAGATCTGTCCCAGAAAGCGTGATTATCGATTGGGCTCGTATATCCGATGTGTCAGACATAAATAGAATTTGATTATTTTATGAACAAGATATCACGATTCATACCATCAACGGATGAATAGTTCAGAGATATCCTTTTGAATCTCTTCGACGAGAAAGAGCAAAGAGATCTCCTATCGATGCAAAAGCAACTCCGATCAGTACAAGTGCTGATCCAATGTACACATCGTTGGTGATTCTTTCTCCCATTCCTATAACACCAATGACAACGGCAATGACCGGTGTGATGAATGCTGAAAGAGAGAGAATAACAGCTTCAACGTGTTTCACTAACCAGAAGTAAATCACAAATGTGACGACAGTACAGAAAATGGAAAGATATACGATGGATCCAAGAGATTGTGCATTGAAGTGCAGATTTGAATAATCCTCAACGACAACACTTACCGCAAATAACGGTACTGCACTTAACGACATCGAACAGAAATTGAGCGTTACAGGATGCGCATGTTCGCCCAGCCGCCGAAGGAATACTAAACCAAACGCTTGAATAATTGCCCCCGCAATGATAGCTGCCATCCCATAAAACATTCTGATGCTTACATGAGAAAATCCATTGTTGAAGATAAAGATCACACCAAGAAACCCGATCACTATACCAATGATTCTCAGAAGGCTGATTTTTTCGTTTGGAAGCAGAAAATGTGAAATTATTGCAACCCAAAAAGGATATGTAGCAAAGAGAACAGAGGCAAGTCCGGAATCTACTTTAAGCTGTCCCCAATAGATAAGCACAAATGGAACTATAAACGATGTACCACACATAATAAGTACCAGCATCCAAAACTTTTTTTCCGCTGGTATTGTAAGTCGTTTCATGAAAACAATAAATCCGAGGATAAGACTTGCAAGCGTAAATCGAATTCCAAGAGAAAGAAGCGGTGGGATTGACTCAATACCGATTTTCACTGCCGCCCAAGATGATCCCCAAATAAGGCAGATAATAGCAAAGCCAAGAAATACTTTCAGACGAAGTGACATTGGTTGATTCAATTATTTCTTGCTGTCATAACCGAGCTGGCGCAGCATGGCTTCACTCTCTCGCCACTTTTCCCGCACCTTCACATGAAGTTCAAGGAATACCGGATGTTGTAGAAATTCCTCAATCTGGAATCGTGCAGATGTTCCTACACTCTTAAGCGCTTCCCCCTTTTTACCGATGATGATTCCTTTTTGTGAATCACGTTCTACAATAATGTCTGCACTGATGAGAGTTTTCCCGCTATCCCGTTCTTTGAATTCGCGAATTTCTACCGCTGTGGAGTACGGAATCTCTTCGCTGAACTTTTCAAACAATTGCTCTCTTATAAATTCTGCCACGAAGAACCGTTCAGGTGATTCGCTGACTATATCGGGAGGATAAAAAGCCTCATGCTCCGGCAAGTATTGAATGAGCGATTGTATAATTGCATCCAAATTATCGTGTCGCAAAGCCGAGATGGGAATAATTTCTTTGAAACAGTTGAGTCGGGCGAACGTTCCAATGACTGGTAATAAATCCGTTTTATTGATGGTATCTGCTTTGTTAATTAAAAGAAGCACGGGTTTTGTCGTGCACAACGGCAGAATGCGTTCGCTTACTTCGATTGGTAATTCGGTTCCGCGTGATGCCTGGGTCATAACGAGAACAACATCTGCGTCTGCGAGAGCGCTCTCAGCACTCTTCACCATTTCCTTATGCAGAAGATACTTGGGTTTGAGCAATCCCGGCGTATCCAAAAAAATAATTTGCGCATCCTCCCTGCTCAAAATTCCGAGTACACGCTGGCGAGTGGTTTGTGGTTTATTTGTAACGATTGAGATCTTTTGCTCCAACAATGCATTCAGCAGCGTGGATTTTCCAACATTCGGTTCACCAACAATAGCAACATAGCCGGCTTTATAATTTGATTTTATTTGTTCCATCTTTCCTGACAAAAAAGCGCCCCGTCAATTTGCTGCCGGAACGCTCAAATGATACATATTCATATGAGTCTATTGTTCCCAATCACACAGCGTCTTCGCCGGATTCTTCAGTTCTAATTCTAATGGCATCTAACACAGGTGAGATAAATATTTTCCCATCTCCCACCTTTCCGGTCTTCGTTACGTTGATGATCGCGGAAAGAACTTGTTCCAGCATCGAATCCTTTACGATAACTTCTATTTTGACCTTTGGAAGGAAGTCAACGTTGTATTCTGCGCCGCGATAGACTTCGGTATGCCCCTTTTGCCTTCCGTAGCCCTTTACTTCTGTTAACGTCATACCTTTGATGCCTATCTCAGACAACGCTTCGTGTACATCTTCTACCTTGAAGGGGCGAATTATAGCTTCAATTTTTTTCATTATGAATGTTCCACAAATCGGTATTCAATTATCCGCCATGACAATTTTTATATTTCTTGCCGCTTCCGCATGGGCACGGTTCGTTTCTTCCTGTTTTAGGACCAACGCGTATTTGCTGAACTCTTTGACCGCTTGGCTGCTGCGCTCTTTGCTGACCATCTCCGGAAGTAATAGGTTCTTTATTTGCCGTAAATCCAGAGCCTGTTGCAGAGTCGTGAGTCAATACCATATCTTCATGGCGCGTTTGCCGGCGCCCTCGCTGCATGGGCATTTGTTCTGGTCGTTCAGGATATAATTTAAAAACCATATTGAGCACATCAGTTGCAATCAATTCCATCAGCTCGATAAACATTTTGAAAGCTTCACTTTTGTACTCAACCAACGGATCTTTCTGTCCATAACCGCGTAAGTGTATGCCTTCCTTGAGATCATCCATCTCGCGAAGGTGATCCCGCCATTTGTTGTCAATGACTTGAAGCATTGCCATCTTTTCGAGCATCGTCATGAATTCGGAACCAATTTGCTGCTCTTTACGGCGATAAAAATCCTCGGTCGCTTTTATAATTTCATCTGCAACGCCTGTTTCTCCAAGTGTTTGGAACTGTTCCGGTGTCAGACTCAAATCAGTAAGAAAACGCGCACGAATTTCATTCCGAAGCCCCTCAACGTCACCTTCGGAATAATATGCTTGCACCAATTTGTCGATAGAATCACGCAGCATATCAAAAATATCGTCCCGTAAATGTTCACCTAACAATGCATGACGCCTACGGGCATAAATTACTTCACGCTGCTGGTTCATCACGTTGTCATATTCCAACAAGCGTTTACGGATACCGTAGTTGTTCTCTTCAACTTTTCGCTGTGCACGTTCTACAGACCGTGTGATCATCGGATGCTGGATAACTTCACCTTCCTTTAAGCCCATCCGTTCCATAATTTTAGCAATCCGCTCGCTGCCGAATAAACGCATGAGGTCGTCTTCCAGCGAAAGATAAAATCGCGATGATCCCGGATCGCCCTGACGTCCTGCACGTCCGCGTAATTGCCGATCGATGCGCCGCGCTTCGTGACGTTCAGTCCCTAAAATGTGCAATCCGCCGATATCTTTAACTCCCGGACCAAGTTTGATGTCTGTGCCGCGTCCAGCCATGTTTGTAGAAATTGTGACAGCACCCGGTAATCCGGCATGCGCCACAACTTCTGCTTCACGCTGGTGCTGTTTTGCATTCAGCACATTGTGAGGAATGCCTTTACGCTTAAGCATTCTGCTGATGGTTTCTGAAACATCAACGCTTGTCGTGCCAACCAATATAGGCCTCTGAATTTTTCGCATTTCTTCAATTTCAGCGATGACGGCATTATACTTTTCTCGTCTCGTTTTGTAGACTTGATCATCATGATCTTCGCGGATCATAGGCTGATTCGTTGGTATGACAACGACATCAAGCTTGTAGATGTCAAAGAACTCACCTGCTTCCGTTTCGGCAGTGCCAGTCATACCGGCAAGTTTTTTGTACATTCTAAAATAGTTTTGAAGTGTCACTGTTGCCAGTGTCTGAGTGTCGCGTTCTACTTTGACGCCTTCTTTTGCTTCAATAGCTTGATGCAATCCTTCGGAATATCTTCTCCCGGATAAAAGACGGCCTGTGAATTCATCCACAATCATAATCTTGCCGTCATCGGAAACGACATATTCAACATCTTTCTCATACAGCGCGTATGCTTTTAGAAGTTGGTGAATAGTATGAATTCGGTCATTCCGATCTGCAAATAATTTGTTTGCGTCATCTTTCCGTTTTTGTTTTTCTTCGATAGAAAGCGATGCATCGCCTTCTATCATGCTTAATTCAGTTCCTATATCCGGTATGATAAACAACTCTTTATTGTTGCCCGGAAACTCCTTTGCAAGAAATTCCCTGCCTTTTTCTGTCAAATCGACAAGGTGCGATTTTTCATCTATGCTGAAATACAATTCATCATCAATCTCGTGCATTCTTGCACTTTGATCCTGCATATATTCACGCTCAGTTTTTTGAGTGAGCGTTTTGTTCGATGGCTCAGCAAAAAGTTTTAAAAGTTTTTTGTTCTTCGGCAAACCTCGCTGCGCGCGCAGCATTTGAACACCAGCCTCTTCAACTCTGTTTTGCTGCAAAAACAATTCTGCATCAGATGTAATCTTTGCGACATAATTCTGCTGTGCCCTGACCAACTTTTCGATATACGGTTTCATTTCATCAAACTTGTGATCTTCGGTCGCCACGGGTCCGCTAATAATAAGAGGCGTTCTTGCTTCGTCTATCAGCACCGAATCCACTTCATCCACGATGGCGTAGTTATATGGCCGCTGAACCATTTCTTCAGCATTCACAACCATATTGTCACGCAGATAATCAAAGCCGAATTCATTATTTGTGCCGTAAGTAATATCAGCGGCATATTGAATCCGCCGCTGGTGGGGATCCATATTTTGAAGAATGCAGGCGACTTTCAATCCTAAAAACTCAAACACCTTGCCCATCCACAAGCTATCTCGAAGCGCAAGGTAATCGTTCACGGTCACAATATGAACGCCGCGCCCTGGGAGTGCATTGAGATATGTCGGCATGGTGGCTACAAGCGTCTTACCTTCGCCTGTTGCCATTTCTGCAATTTTTCCTCTATGCAGGGCAACACCGCCCATCAGTTGAACATCAAATGGCACCATATCCCAGACAACTTTATTGCCCGCGACATCCCAGGTTTGCCCTACAAGCCTTCGGCATACGTCTTTGACGACTGCGAAAGCTTCCGGGAGGATTTCATTCAGGACTGCTTCGATCTCTTCGTCAAGCCGTTTGTTCAGTTCTTCAATTTTGGAATACAGTGCCTCATGTTCTTCAAAGGATTGCGATTGTGTCAACGTCACCTTGATCTGTGCAATTTCATCTTCAATATCTTTGGTGCGATCGTGTATTCTTTGGCGAAACTCTGTAGTTTTTTCTCGAAGTTCTTCGTCTGTAAGCGATTGCAGTGAAGCTGTATGTGAGTTGATTTCATCAACTAACGGATATAAATCCTCTACATCTCGTTCATGTTTAGAACCAAATAGGTTTTTGAAGAATTGAAGCATGTTTTCATCCTGCGATTTATACTGATTTCATAGTCAATATATTCTTTTTTCGATGAGATAGCAAGATGACCTAAATTGCAGGAGTTCTTGCATTTTAAACGTTTTAAGATGAAATTCACTCAGTCTATGAACACCAGAAATCAAATTATTTTTTCCATATTTATTCTTGCGGGGACACTGGGTGGTTGTGTAACAACTCGCCCAGTTATCTCTCCTCGAGCTATATCTCCCCCGGATCCATTAAAGCTCCTGCACAACAATATCAATTCTCTTCTTTCAGATTCGCTGTTCATACCTGCACGTGCCAGCATCAAGGTTGTATCACTCGATAGCGGAAAGGTTTTCTATGAACACGAAAGCAAAGCGCTGATGAATCCAGCGTCAAACATTAAACTGATTACATCTGCTGCAGCGTTGTCCGTGCTCGATACAGGATATCAGTTTATAACCTCCGTGTTTATTGATGACAAGACAAGAGATGGCAATGCCATTCAAAATATTTATCTGAAAGGATATGGAGATCCGAATTTGGTAACTTCAGATTTAGATACCCTGGCTTTTGCAGTGCGTCAATCTGGCATCAAAACCATTGCAGGTAACATTATCGTGGATGATTCTTATTTTGATGAAAATTATTGGGGATCCGGCTGGACTTGGGATGATGAATCTGATCCTGATGCACCGTATATTAATGCGCTTTCCGTCAACAAGAATTGCATCATCATACATGTGACAGCAGATATAAATAGCGTTTCAGTTTCGCTTGAACCAAACACAAATTTTGTCACAATCATAAATAAAGCGGAGATTGTTCTTGATAGTATTCGCATGCCTTTGAAAGCCAGGCGTCTCACGTTGAGCAATGCGAATACGATACTCATCGAAGGAGATATGTACCGGTACAGTCAAGCGACACGGAAAGTATCTCTCCGCCGTCCGGAATTTTATGCGGGTGTACTTTTTAAAGAATCCCTCAGTCGTGCTGGTATTTCGGTGTTCGGAGATGTTGTGAGCGGTGTAGTTCCAGACGGTACTTATGAAATTGCACAGCACTTCCAGCCGATAGAAAAGGTCATTGAAAGCATAAACAAGCCAAGTGATAATCTTTCCGCGGAAAACACACTCAAAGTAATAGGAGCTTTAAAGAATGGCATCCCCGGTTCTGCAAAGAATGGAGTGTTTAGAGAAAAAGAATTCCTTTTCAACTTAGGAATGGACACCACAAAGTTTTCTCTTGCTGATGGATCGGGTGTTTCTCGATATAACTTGTTCAGTGCCGATCAACTTGTCCAATTTCTTGTGGCAATGAGCAAACAGCCACGCTTGTTTCAGATGTTCTATAATTCTCTGCCAGTCGCCGGCGTTGACGGAACATTGGCAGATCGCATGAGTACCTATCCAGTTGCCTGCAATCTGCATGCAAAAACGGGAACTCTCAATGGTGTCAGTTGTTTATCTGGATATGTTCAAACCCGTGATGGTGAAATGCTGGCTTTTGTAATGATGATGCAGAATTTTATTTCTTCCCCATACGATTATCGTGAAGCACAGGATAGAATTGGAGCCTTGCTTGCCGGCTTCAGTAGAAATAGTTCTCAAAATATTTCGACAAAACAAAACACACAATAATTTTTTCCCATCCATCCATTTTCCCACCATGAGTAATGATATGAATCATTCAAACGCATCTTCCTTTGGGCTGTATGAAGCAACCCGTATTCTGATTCCAGGTTTCTACTTTGTATCGCTTTGTGCTTTATTTTTCTTCGCTTTTGTGTCCCGGTATATTCCTCTTCCTGCCGATCATGGTTATTTTGTTATACTGTTTTTATTCCTTGTCATTGTCTCCGGATTAACAATGTATGCAAAGGAAACCACGAAACGACGACGTGCTTTTGTCGAAAACCAGCCAAGTGCATTTCTTCAAGATATTGCCCGCCGACACTCCGGTACGCAAATGTTGAACGAAACGGAAGCTCGCCAAATGTATTTTTATATTTTGAATCATTTTATTCCATCTGCGTTTCATGAAAAAGTGTTTTTCTTCGGCACAGTCTATCACATTATGATTCAAATACGCCGAACGTCATTTTTGTTTGCCATTCTTTCTCTTATCTGCCTTGCAGTTCAAACCGCCACAGGCACAACTCTTATGGAACAACAAGGATTGATTTCTTTCTGCATACTTATCTCGTTGATTTATCTGCTCAATGTCAAATACAACAAAGCAGACAGGAAAATGCAGGAAAATTATCGGGATCAAATATTCTGGCTCCAAATGAACGAAGATTTGCTTCAGGACCTTTTTAAGAAATATCAGCTTTCAAAGAAAAGTACTATTTCATGAAAACACACACGTGGATTCAAGCTGTTATTCTGATTGATGAACGATATCAAGATTTACTTATTGGACTGCTGGCCCTTATTGGCTTTACGGGCTTTGTTCAGGAAGAAATGTTTCTGACATGCATTATTCCTAAAGAAAAATGGAACGATGCTCTTAAAAATAAGTTCGAGACGGCACTTGCAAAGTTTCAAATCGAATTTCCTTCTCTCGATCTTTCCTATTCCTGTTCACTCGTCCATGAACAAAACTGGAACAAAAAATGGGAAAAGCAAACCGGCATCGTGGAGGCAACACCTCATATTATTATAAAGCCGTCATGGAAGAAATTACCAAAGCGTCATCTCAACAAAGTGATTCTTCACATTGATCCAAAAATGTCTTTTGGAACGGGACATCATGAAACAACACGATTAAGTCTAAGTTTGCTTGAGCGCTTTCTCGATCCGGAAATGAAGGTTCTCGATTTCGGCACAGGTACCGGCGTTCTCGGCATTGCCTGCATCAAGATGGGAGCACATTCAGTGTTCGCAATTGACAACGATGAGTGGTCAATTGAAAACACAAAAGAAAATGTAAAGAGGAATGGTGTTCATAAACGCATAACCGTTCGGTTGGGAAGCGTCAGCAGTATTCCAAGACGCAAATTCGATCTTATTGTAGCAAATATAGATTTCCGTACCATCTCTCGATTCATCTTATCGCTTGCTTCGCGAACACGAAAGCAAGGAATTATCATTCTTTCCGGCATTCTGACTATCGATATGCCCGTGCTGCTTAAATTATTTGCGAAGAATGCGCTTGTTCCTGTAGAACTTGTTAATGAAAACGAATGGACGGCTGTCGCGCTGCAGCGTTTATAACAATGCGTCTCGCTTCCATCGATATAGGAACGAATACTGTTTTGATGCTTGTTGCTGATGTTCAGAGCAATGGTTCACTTCATGTCGTGAGAGACGAACATTTCATCGGCCGGCTCGGCAAAGGTGTCGATGAACATGGCATCATTCAAAAGGAAACTTTCCAGCGCATTCTCGATATTCTTTCCCAGCTTAAAGACATTGCCGACTCGCTGGGAGTGAAGCATCTCTTAGCATGTGGAACAAGTGCACTTCGTGATGCTGAAAACCGTCAAGAGTTTATTGATTTTATGAAAGAAAGCCTCGCACTCGAAATACGAATACTTTCCGGAAATGAAGAAGCAGAACTAACATATCTTGGCGCCGTTTCTGAATATTTGTCAAAAGCGGATTCTACTCGGTATGCCGTACTCGATATCGGAGGAGGCAGTACAGAGATTGTCGTTGGTTCGGAAGCGCTTGTCACATCATCGAGCAGTATAGACATTGGAAGTGTGCGACTTACTGAACGATTTTTAAAAATAAGCCCACCCAGCAGTACCGCCCTTGAAAACGCAGTTCAGTTTGTTCGAGATCATCTCCAAAATATTTTTCCTCTTACACCAACGACGCATATACTCGGCGTTGCCGGCACATTGACAACATTGGCTGCGCTTGACCTTCGGATTCCACAGTTTGATAGAAATCTTGTTAACCGGCATGTAATCACACTTGAAACAATCGATAAAATATTTCAAGAGCTTAGACCGCTGTCACTGGATCAATTGCGAAATTATCCGCAAATACATCCATCGCGCGCTGATATTCTTCTGGCAGGAATTATTATCCTCAGGGAAATAATGAAGAAGGTACATTTATCGGAAATAACGGTAAGTGATCGCGGATTGCGTTATGGCATCGTGATAAAAACCGCACAAACGCTTTTCAGCGATTCTCAATAATTTATTTTACCTCTGTCGATAATTCCAGCGTTCTTTTGCGATGTCCCGCATTATCTCTCGAAGATTCTTATTGAAGTTACGCTCAAATACCACGTATTCCGCAATCTGTTTTAACGAAAGGACACCCTTAAGCTCTTCAAGGAATTTTGAACGCGTCTCGGCAATTTTTTCTTCGCTCATTCCGATATCTTTTATTGCCTGCTCAATATCTGAATTATTCGCATTTGATTTAGTTAAGTCTTGAAGCTGGTCAATGAGTGCATTATGATCTTTCTGAATCGTGCGCAGAGTTTCCTCGTATTTATTATACCGAGCAAAAAATCGGATAGAAGTTTCTTCATCCATCTTCAGCACTTCCATAAGACGCACTTTCTTGAATTGTTCGATGCGTTCAGCGGCAGGACCACGTGTTGGAAGTTGATCTTGAGCAACGAGGTTTGTGGATATCATCAAAGTAGAGATGATAACAAAAGAAGCTATTTGCATCCATTTCATAGTATATTCCTTTCAGAAAGGCCGGATAATACCAGGTCAACTTGCTCTCCGTCTAAATCAGAAATCATCCCTTCAACATCCATCTCTGCAGTTTCTTCGTTCTCGATTTGTTTTGATACAGCCGATTTCAGGAATCGATCTCCCTGCAGATGCTCTGCAACACCAGCAGCGGCAATTTCCTGATTAGGCGATAAAGATAATCCTTCATATTCCTTTTCAACAGCTTGCAGTACTTCTTCTTCATTGAAATCCATCATTGCTTGATGCAGAGCTTCTGTCTGTACAGACTCAGATGCAGAATCTGTGGGTACTTTCATGAAAAGAACGACAAGCAAGACTGACACCGCAAGTGGAAGAACAATCTTCGCCGCACCATAGCCATAATCCCAGATAAATCGTTTTTGAGAAACAAGACGCTTTCTAACCCTCGGAAGAATGGTAGAATAATATACAGATACTGGCGATATAGTATGCATTCGTGTTAAAGCTGTATCTACCGCCAGCAATTCCTTGTATTCAGCCCTGCAAGAAGAACATAGTTGTAAATGCTGTTCAACCCGAATGCGTTCTTCTGTATTTAATCTGTTTGTAATATAATCCATCAAATCATATTTAACGTGTTCTGTGTGCACGATTAACATACTCTCCAATTTTCTTTACGGCATGGAAATAATTTGCTTTGAGTCCGCCTGTCGATGTTTTTAGAATGAGTGATATTTCCTCGTATGATAATTCCTCATGGTACCTGAGGATAAAGACAGCTTTTTGTTTCTCTGGAAGTTTTGTTATTGCTTCTTCTATAAGTTTCTGCTCTTCCTCTTTTTCGAAGAGAACATCAGGTTGTTCATTTTCATCGTCGGCTTTTTCAAAGTATTCATCGATGCGGACAAAATCCCTGATGCGTTGTTTCCGAAGAGCGTTGAGTGCTACATTAACTGTGATCCGGTACAACCATGTATACACACTTGATTCTCCACGGAATTTTTTTAATGCGCTATATACTTTTACAAATACTTCTTGAACGATATCATCTGCCTGATCATGATCGTTTACAAACCTGCGTGCAATCCAATATATCTTTTCTTGATATCGTCTTACCAACTCGTTAAAAGATGTCTCATTGCCATTCTGGAACAATGTGACAAGTTCAAGGTCAGTGGAGTCAATCATCTATACCAAATCATTTTATTATTTGACAACTCTATCGGTTCAAAGTTTAAGTGAAATATGCAAAAAGCTGATTATTACCATAACCCGATACCCGCCCCGAGAGTAAATTCAAACTGATGTGCGCGGTTCTGCGCTGGATCTACTTCATCTTCAATTTTATGTAATCGTGCACTGAGATTAATAAAAACATCGCGAAGTGGTTGGTATTTTGCAGTAATACCGAAAGAGCGTTCTATGTGCAAAGGACCAAACAGAAATGTCCAATTTCCTTGATCAGTACTATATTGATCAAATAATGAGAGCATACCTCCTTTTCGATAAATTTCACCAAAAGTTGATAACCGCAATGAATGCATCGGAGTCAATCCTACTTCCAGAAATAAATCGTCAGCATTCTGACCCATCCAGTTTCCTAACACAAACCCATTATTTGTAAACGTTGTCGAAGGATATTGATGATTATACGTCGCTGGATTCACTCTTGTATACTCAACCGTCATATCGAAATTTGTTGCTGGAATATCAAAGACTCGAAGCCCAGAAGTAAATGCGACTTGTCTATGCGAAAGATTTGGATCAAACAATTTGTCAGTGTTTAGCTCATCAATAAACAATGATACATAGGCATTCACATTTTTAATGACATTGAGATCAATGCTGCCGAATAATTGGCAATTATCTTTATTGTCATTGTAATGTTCACCAGCCTTGAAAAACATGATAGGAATTAAATACATCAACAATGGTCCTCGATCGCTGTACACAATAGATTCGCCAATAGAAAAATCAACACCATGCCATAATGATATTTCCAATTGATGTGCAGCAATATATTTTGAATGGTCCACCGCGCGGAATGTCGAATATCTCTGATTGGGATAAGTGACTAAATAGGAAAGTGATGAATCAACAACGTTTGAATTTAATTCTCCATGGAAATAAATGAAATCGATATTTTCAGAGATAGGAATACGCAGTTTAATTTGCGGATATGATGGTGCATTATCGGAAAATATGACTGTGCCGTTTCTTCCATATCCCCAAACATTGTTCATCTTTTCTAGTGACAGTGTAAACGATCCAATTTGCCAGCTAAATTGTGCATTCATTTCATCAAATTGAAAATTGTTTGTTCCGGTGAGCTGAGAAGGTACAACACCTCTTTGGCGTGTTTTTATTCGACTATAATAATTCATATCTGCACTGGAGAGCCAAGAAGCCTGCGGTAAATCTTTATCATTCAGTCGACTATAGTCAATGTTATTACCACTTTCACGATTATCAACATAATTGAAATAGAAACCGATAGAATTATACATATATCCATACATCTTCAACCCCTGCGAACGCATGAAGGTTGATTGATCTTTTGCAGATATTTGGGATAGGCTATAATCAATATCAAAATTCAACATTCCTTGATTCAGGTCGTGTGAATAGATATGCCATCGTGTTTCGCTTGGTTGAATGTCTCCGGATATTTTAAGTATTTCGTAGTTAAATTCTGTTTTAAGGAATTCATAAGTTTCGCGCTCTACACGTGTCATAGCATCTACTTTTTGTTCCAGTACTACCAAATAAGTTGCTAACTGCATCCGAGAAAGAGGCAGAGCAGCATCCTTATAATCGGTAACTAATTGGCGTGCCTCCATTCTTTTGAGGAAATCATATACTTCATGGTTCACCGGCACGTCGATAGATTGAGCCTGAACATGAATCACACTTGTGGCGAAGAAGACAATCGTTAAAACAATGAATGTTCGTTTTGTTTTTTTATTTTTGTCCTGTTTTATATTGTTCAATGATTCTGCCATAAATCTTTCCATGAATTCATTTCCTCAATTTTTGGATAATGTTTTGATGTTTTTCCAGTGAAAAGATATCGTATATCAGAATAGATATGAAACGTCACTGTCGAGAGTAAATGCTTTTCTAACCTCCGCGTGGAGACAAAAGCGCGTGCCTTTTTATTTATTTTACATCGACCCATGCGCGATATTCGTCTGCTCAAATCAAGATCTTCAACAATACCAAAATCTTCACGGAAACCTCCAAGCTTCTTGAATGGTTCCCGACGATACGCTACACAAATTCCTGGAAATAACGAGACGCCAAAAAAATAAAAAATGCGAACCAGCCAGTACGTGCCTCTATACACAAACCGCTGCAAAAATCCACCATCGCTTGGTTTTGGAATCCCCGTCATTCCAACAACTGATGAATTTTGAAATACCTGATGAGATTGAATAAGGAAATCTGATGACAGAGTCGCATCTGCGTCTACAAACACGAGAATGTCTCCGCACGCACTCAATGCGCCTGCATTCCTTCCGTATGCAATTCCTCTCCGATCATCATGAATAATCCTATCTGCGTACTGTCTCGCCTTCTCAACAGTACGATCTGTTGAATGAGCATCAGAGACAATAATTTCATACTCTGTACGTTCATATTTCTGCTGTGCGATGGAGCGAAGACATTGTTCAATACATCCTTCTTCTTGGTATGTTGGAACAATAATTGAGAATTCCATTTCTTTACTCTATCGAATCTTTGCTAATTTCTGTATGAGTTCCCTTGTCAATCCATTACTTTTCGCAATGATTTTATAGAAATACACTCCATTTGCTATTTCATCACCATCGCGATCTCTGCCATTCCAGTACACTTGATAGTACGCATTTTCTGATTGAGGAGGCACGAGTATATCTTGAATGAGTCTTCCGCTGATGGTATATATCTTGATCTCCACTTCGTCAGCATAATTGGTCAGTAAAAACGTAAAATATGTTTCTGAGGCAAATGGATTGGGATAATTAAACACATTTCTTATCTCCCAAACAGAGTCAACTACAAAATATATTGGATTGCCTAAATCTACCTCATTGCCGGTCGAATCTTTAACTTGCAGCATAAGCTTATAGGCATCTTTTTTACCGCTTAATGCCGGTTTAAATGTTACGACTGCTTTTTCAGGTCCTGACTTGGTTTCAAATAGACTATCCGGATATTCTCCAAGTGTAATTCTTCGGTCATCCAGTGTGAGATTCACAAAAGAGGGATTTTGTATCGGCAGCGGACTGTTATCATAAATCGCTATTCTGATTGTAGGATGCGGCAGGATATAATCACCATCATAAATGCGCCGCCCATCAAATGTGATATCGAAGGTTGGTTTAGTCGTATCGCTCTGAACATAAAAAGAAAATGAATAATAATTATTGACGGTATAAATCTCCGGTATAGTTTGGTCGGGATCAATGGAAATAATTTCTGTATTACTACCTGCACGTCCCGCAGTCATGAGAGAATAATTAATGGTTGCAAATGAATCAGCAGGAACGACTGGGACTAATACTGTATCTTTTTGGCGAATGCCGCTATTCATCAACGTAAAGACTACTTTTACGCTATCGACGGGTTGCTCGCCTGCATTGAATATTTTTGATGATATTCCTAAGGATTTCCCTTCCAATAATGTATCGGCAGTTATCGAAACACATTGATAATTAATGGCAAGTTCCGGCGGAGATTTCAGTACCACCTCCCAATCTTTTAAAATTGGAGTTTCACCAGATGTATTTACCATAAATTTTCCCAGTAAACGCAACGAACGATATTTCTTTGCACTGAAAGAAGTCAGGTCTATCGTGCTGCTGGTATCGTTTTTCACAAGCGTGTCCAACGTGCCGGTAAGCGTTGTCCCAAGTACATACATTCCTAACGTACTGCCTGAAGGAGTGTTCTTTGTTATGTTCACCGTTGTCCATTGACTTGCAGGACCGAAAGAAGGACTGAGCACATAACCGTTAAACGATATATTCGTAATTGTAGTATCCAAAATTGCCCGTAATGAATCGGCGGCAGGGTGCCATGATTCGAGAGATTCTCCGATAGCAGATCCTTTTCGCCCGAACAAAGCCCACGCAGCCCTATATCCTTCCCCCGCCCGTATGTGATCTATATATCGGCTACCAAACTTTTTGATTGCGGTGCATGCTGATTCCGTTAAAAAACTTTGTGCTTCATCGATAACAACCATGGCAACAAGACTTCGATCTATCATCGCATTCAGGTAAGCTGCTAACGATGCAGCATTCATCGTGTCTGCATGGGTATCGAACGACTTTTGTTGAATAACATGAAAATCCATAGTATCAAGTTGTACAACTGTTATTCCTCGACTGAATGTCGTACCGATTAAATTATTGTCATTCACTTTCACAGCACCGTATCTAGAAGTATTCCATCCAGATGAAACAATTTCAATTGCATACGTTGAATCTATTAAGGATACACCCTTTGATGTATGTTCGGTATATTGGTAGGAATTCGCCGTCCATTCTGATGACGTAGATTGTGTCCAGCGAGTTAAAGAGTCAGATGAAGGAATAAAGGAACCGGAAGCGGTAGTTGAATTCCCGGAAGTTTTCCAGTAATATCGTTTTACTACTGTATCGATAGGCACAAAGGATGTTACTACCTGTCCTAGAGGAGCTGTATAGGAAGACGCAGTTAAGAACGACTCACTCGTATCAATCATAATTGTCACGGTATTTGCATCGCTTGTTTTTTTGACCGGATTAAGAAGAACAAATTTTTTCGACGGGCAATTCAACTCTGGAACAGGATATGCAATTCTATATACCGCCGTTTGTACTACAATAGAATATTCACAGAAATTATCGGAATAATTTGACTCCGAAACTGTATGAGCCGGGTTTAATTGTATGGCAAAGGTATGTTTTCCTGGCAAGTTCCTTACGATGTACGAAAGATGAATTGTGTCGGCATACAAGGGAATTGGCAAGGAAAGTATTGTATCGGAGTTCGTCGTGAGATATGTATGTGTAACTTTTACTTTGAATGTATCAGTAGGCACAGATCCTAAATTATGATACGGAATCGCCAGGGAAACTGCATCATTATCATCTGATGGAATGCCAGGTAAAGAAGAAATCAGACTGCTGGAAATAACCAGATTCGGTAACGCCGGAATCGGCAAGCGAACCGCAGGATCACCAATCAATGTATTAGTCAACATTAACTGCCTTCCCATCGAAGTATTCGTCCATCCATTTTGGCTCAGCGTAAGAAGTTTTCCTAAGAGATGATCTTTTCCAATAGTATGCGTAGAATCTGACATGACTTTTTCAAAGAAATGTTCCGGCAGTGAGGTAGCAATCGAAACAAATCCTAAGGATGAATTTCCGATATATCCAATCGCAGAGCCATTTGTACCAACCACAAATTGTTCACTAAAAGAACGAATATTAGGTTCAGCAAATTTTGCTGTAGAACATCCAAAATCAGAAATAAGCGGATAACGCCCGACATTATTTGCCAGATCCGTCACACTATTGATATCATTATCCCATGTTTCCGTTCCGCTATGTCCGATGTAAGTAATCATCACCGCACTGCTATCAATTGCATTTGAAATTTGTGTAACGGTGTACGGTCCAAAACTCGACACCGGATTAACGGTTTTATAAAAATCGATTGCAATCCCGCCAATCGGTCTCGGTTTGACGATATTGTCCATGATGGATTGATTAACGGTATGAAAGGTTGAATTTTCGCTGCTGCTTGAACCACCGGCAAAAAACAGATAACGTTTATTCCACACATCGAAGGATTGATGTACATACGTTTCGAGTCGTGTAAAGTACCGTTGAAATTCTTCCACCGTAGCAGCTGTCAATCGACCGACATACATTTGAGGAACATCTAAAGAATCATCCAACTTGGCAATCCATTGATCTGTCACCGGCATACCGTAAACCGGCACGATATTTCGAACGTAAGTTTCGGCAGGGACACCGATATAATTTTTAAAATCATAATTCGCTTCTCCTACCAAGAGCACATAGGAAGGCATCGGAGCATTCCAATTGGTCGTTGCTTTAAGAAATTCTCTCTCTGCTTCCGGCACTGGATAACCATATCCGAATTCATCATAAATATCTTTGATATTAATAATCGCGGTGAGGAGTCCATACGTCGACTGAATAAAGGATGCATAACTGACGGCGGTGTTGTAAAATATGGAATCGGTTATTAAAAGATAATCTGCGCGACGTAATGGATTACGCAAACCGGCGAAACTGTTTTTATATGCAAGAACGGGTGTAACACTATGATCTGTTGTTACAAGAACATAGCGGTCACCATTACAAACGCTATCGACAAAGGACAGTGTGTAGCTGCCTGTTCCGCTGATTGTACCGACTATTCGTTTTGCATGTATCCCTATTTTATAGACAACGAGATTATTTGAAGTTAATCCGGTAAGAATAACTTTTCGAACTGCCGTACTGCCCACATCTCTAAATCCGAACCAGAGACTATCGTTTGTAACTTTTAATGAACGAGGATATTCAACTTCAGCCCAATCAAACAGGACTGAGTTAGTTAAGGAAGTAGTAGGGTACGAAAAAAAATGCAGTGTGTTATTTCCTTCGTTCAGTTTTGAAATATCGACGGTCCGTCTCAGTACTTTTTGTTCGAATGGTCCAAGTGCCGTCGTATCCGGCAAGAGAGTTGAGTTAATCCCAATTTGTAAAAGATGTGCATTTGCCGCTGAACTGCCAGAGGCCGACCCGGCAATTTTCATATAAATACGGGGAGAAAACGCATTCGATTGCAGCTGAGTCGCAGTAAAAGTGGGATCCAACCTTCCACCAGCATAAATGTATCCCCATCCCCAAATATCTGCTGATGTCCAATAAGGATTTTGTTGCTCGAGTTCATCGCTGCCACAATAAGCATACACAGTGTTTTTTTCAATGTGAACAGTTTCAGTGTACCACTGAAGAGAATCGGTCGAAGAAATATTTGTATCATTTGTTGTGTATCTGACTCCCGTGGAATTCCCCCACACCAACCAATAATACGATGTGTCCGTATAGCGATTCATATATTCTGGATATTCTTCTTGCCCAGCGGTCACAGTACGATAGAGAGTATCGGGATTGTAATTTTTCAGTCCAACAAATTCGAGATAATCACCGGAGGAAAATATTCCATTCGTCTCGCTCTTGACTGTCATGGGCAGTTCGAGTCCTTTGTTGAACAGTTGAAATGTTGACGGATCGACGCTTGTCAATTCGGGCACGAGGCTCATTAACTGAGCATACGTCAACCGATAGACACCATCACAGGGAATCGTCATCTTTATCGTTTTTCCGTTGAGCGGTATCCATATTTTAGTTGAATCCACCCATGACAATGCTTCTGTTTCGGACGTTGCAGTTTCAGAGTTAGCGTCCAACTCCTGTAGGACAGACTGGAAGTATTTATCCTTTGAACTGGCGGAAGTTGCCGAAGCAGTAACACCACTGATGGCAATGTCAATCGTATCCACCGTTTGTATCGCTGAACCGTTTTGTATCAACGAAGCCACAGACAGTACAGCAAACCGTTTTCCGCGAAACCAACGATACCCGGTAAGGTTAACGAAAGAACTTCCTGTCTTTGGAATATGCTGGCGTATTTGTTCCAACGAGGATAAATATTGAATGTTTCTCCCTAAAAGAGCATGTGTGATATGACGCTGTAATTGCAGACGAATATTCGTTTTCGGAGCTACTGCATAATAAAAGGTGCGCGTCGCAACAGCCACAGTATCTGTTTCCGTAGGACGCAAAATAATTTGCAGGTTTATTCCATTGCCCTTGGACTGCAAATGAACACTGCCCCACAAAAAGTGATGTTGTTGAGCATATCCAACGAACATCCCTCCCTCTAGGAAACTGCATAAAAGGAACACCTTTAAAATGAGATAAGGGTTATTGCTTTTCATCTTCAATTGCGTATATAGAGCCCATTGTATATCGTTAATATATGAAGAGATTACCAATAATCGATAGAAGCACGAATTATTTGTTGTTGTTTTTATTCTTCAGCACATTTTTTTATCAACAGCGATGATTTCATCAACCATTTGATCGAGCTTAGGTTTTGTTATTGTACTGTTTATCCAAATATTGCAAACAGAGATTATTTTCAATTCTTATGAAAATCTTTTTAAAAAAAGACAAACTATTTTTCGTAAAGAGTTTTCTCATAGAGCTCAGTCATACGAGCGATAAAAACATCATAAGAATGATATTGCTCAAACCGTTTTCGAGCGCATTCCCCTTTCTGACGAATGATTTCCGGATGTTCCAAAAAATCTATGATAGCTTCTGAAAGTCGTGCCGGATTTTTTGGAGGAACACAAATGCCCGTTGTATTATCCGCTATAAATGAAGGTATACATCCCACACTCGTTGCAATGAACGGTTTCCCCACACTTGCGGCTTCAAGCAATACGTACGACCATGTTTCATGAATGGAAGAAAGAACGCAGAAATCCGCAATGTTATTCAATGCGGAAATATTTGATCGTGCAGATAATATTTTTACCATATGTTCCAGATGATACTTTCGTATCATGGAACGCACACGAGATTCATCTTCTCCTTCACCGACGATCAGGAATACGACACTCTTCCCTTTCCATGCTTCCCGAACAAGCTGTATCGCCCCCACAAGTGTCTGCCGGTCTTTTTGGCGATTGAGATGCCCGACACTGAGAACAATCGTATCGGTCAGAGCGATGCCATACGTACATTTTATCTCTGACATTGCCGAAGAGGAATATCGCTCAAGTTCCTGTATCCCGTATGGAATAATCCGGATGCTTCCGGGAGAACGGTGGAATTTTTCAATCAACATCCACGCGATGGTCTCGCATGGCGCAATCGTTATGATACCAAAAAAAGAGTACCGTGTATATGTAGCAAATTCATTATGACAGGTCGAGATGTGAAGAATGCCGGTTATCCGTGCGACAATTCTTCCGATTGCATCTGCATACCGTTTATGCGTATGAAGAATTTGAATTTGATGTGTCCGTATTGTACGAAGGAGTGTAAGGATTGATGAAAAAATACCATAATACTTTTTTTTGTAACTTGACTCTCGGCAGAGCGATAGGGGAACAAATATCACTGCTGCATCAAGACGTCGTTCTTCACCGCTTGGCGTTGCCGCAACAACAACGCCATGTCCGTGTTTCACCAACCCGTTCGCTAAATCGATGATGTGGCGTGTGACACCATTGAGCACAAAATCTTCGGCACAAAGCAGAATATTCATGATTTATGAATTCGGATTAATTGATTCAATATGTCATGCAAGGAATTTCGGTGCACAGTCCATGTAAATCGCTTTTTTACTACATGAACCATCGCATTGGCAATCTGAGGCCATTTATTCTTTGCATTGTAGAACAACGATAATTTTTCTGCAATTTGTGAAGAGGTTAATTCAGAAAGTGCTGTCTCTTCTGGAAACAAAGAAACAAATTCAGAGAGAATACCAACCTCAGGAAGTCCGATGACTGGTATTCCATACGCAATCGCTTCTAAAATTGCATAGCAAAATGTTTCATGCGTGGAAGCACAAACAAATACATCATGACTTCTGAGCAAGTCGGGTAATTTATTTGCTCCCACCCAACCACAAAAATGGACAATCCCTTCTGCATGATACTTCAAAACAATTTGTCTTAGTACAGGAATATCTGAACCGTCTCCGGCAATCGTTAATTGCGCTCGAATTTTGTTGACTTGAACAAATTGAATGAATCCCTCAATCAGTACCGATATTTGTTTTTCCACACCATCTAATCGTGCAACAGTAAGGATCCGAAATGGTTCTTCTTTGTTCTTCTGATTCGTTCGTGTCGCGTCATAAGGAATCGATATCCCGTGGCAAAGCATTTGAATCATTTTTGACGGAAATTCATACTGCAGTTCACGGACATGGTTCGGCGATAAACCTGCTATGATATCGGCATTGTTCAGCACATTGAAAAGTTCCAACGCAGCAGCGGATGAAAAATATTGTTGATAGAGACGATACCCTTCATGATTGATAACAAACGAAGGCGCCCTGAATCGCTTGGCAAGTTCAATGCCGAGATGCCCGACGGGATACGTACCATGAATCATAACCGCATCATAATGATTTGCTTTGTAGGTCTTCACGATTCTCTGAAGAACCTGCCATGTCATCAATCTTGGCAGCAGTTTCCATGAAAACCTTGCCGGCAGACCGAGGTAGTGGAAATGACGAACCGGAAAGGGATACACCGTTGTATTTTCCATAGCGCTGCACCATGCTGCTTTTGTCGATGCCCGTTCGCGTTTTGAATGTACGAGATTTCGCATGCGCGGCAGTAAATTCACTACAGAGGCAACATCGATTTCGGCAATAGCCGAAAGTTCCGTGAGACTTCCGATCATCCATGTGGAAGGAGAATATTCAGGAGCAAGCGGAAATCGATCAACAAGAACAAGTATTTTTCTACTACTTACATCTTTTACCATCATTTTTACATAATACTGGATATTATTATTCTTAAGTTGTTGAGAGAGATTGACGAATACTTTTCGAAAAGAAGGGGCCATGAGTATTGCTTGGCTATTGTTCTTCGAATAGCTTCAAAGGATTTATTGTTTGCTGCAATCATTATTTTTATTATTTCTAAATATTCTTAGGGAGTCGATGCAATTTCTAAGATGTTATCCGCCTTTAATGGAAGTAATCCTCTTATTGCATATTTTGTTCACGCCAATCTGTTGAAGATGGAAAAAACATTATTAGATACTGGATATGTGTCAATAATACCTAGTTTTCATAAATACAAGTAAGCATGAAGTCTTAACTTCCTGATATAAGATTAACAATATATCGCCATAGGAATTCGATCTGTTCCAATTGAGGATCTACAAAATCGCAAGGAACATTAATATTCATAGCACAAGCAGCGAATCGTTCTACATCTTGGGCAGGCAACATGACGCCATTATTCTTCTGAATTTGAACAGCGAGTTCACTTTCATTTGCTGCCTTGTTGATAATATCAGACATTGAATACAGCGCATCACCTAAAACAACAACTGGTTTCCGAAACAGAGTCGCTTCAAATCCGACAGTAGAATTGATAGTGACAACCATACTTGATTTTTTTATTATATCCACCGTACCGGCATTACTAAAATAGATTGTAGAATACTTTTCTTTTAAGTGTTGATAGTCTATTCTCCGATATTCCGAGGGATGTGGTTTAACGACAATTGGTATATCCAGGCCAGTTCTACAAACAGCATTTAGAACGGCATCGATGAGCCCTTCATTATTCATAATCCATTTTCCGTGAGATAGCACCTGCGAATCATCTGAGACTTGCATAGGAACAAATAGAAATTGCGACGGAAAATGATTATCCGAATGAGTGTTTGTGGGATCTGTCAGATGGTATTCAGGTTTAAATGAAAATATTTTTTCTTTTTTAGAAAAAATAATTCGATCAGCTATACGCGACAATAAATCTTTATACTGTTCTTCTTTCAGTAAATACAAAACTTTGTTTTTCCAAGAGACCGAATCCAATGGCTGTTGAAATTCCCATTTTTCAAGCACTCTATTTTGGTAATATTCCAATGAATAGTTATTCGGACATTGAATAAATTCTCGAAATTTATATTTCTGGGAATTTAATGTATTTACGCCCTCTGTATCGACTTGCAATGTTCGTGGATAGAGTCCTTTTTCTAGTAGGATAGTTTTTTTATTCATTTCTCGAGCAACAGAAACAGCAACGGCAGTGTTAAAGTTGATGCCACCCCATACGATGATCAAATCAATTTTAAACCGCGTGAACACCGATTTATAAAAGAAGGCTTTCTGTCTAGCATTTATTTGTAATATTTTTGTTCTTTTTATTCGCTTATTCGAGTCCTTGGTTTCGTATTGGATGAGAGACAATTCATATCCCAACATATCTTCCAAGGATGATGGAGTATAGCTTCCCTTTTGGGGATAGCATTGTGATGTTGTATACGGTTTGCCACTATTGAATAAACACACTCCTCCCGTATAATCAGGTTCGAAATAGTATACCGTATGTCCGTTCTTGTGTAAATAAGATTCCAACCCATTGAAAAGATGGAAATGGTTAGAAATAAGGCCGCAGATCGCAATATTCATGTTTTTTTAACTCACGATAACCAACGAGGTCTTCGAAAAGCATATTGACCAGCATGGAAAAAACCACCTACAAATTTTCCATATCCATATCTTTTTTGCACTTCAACAGACACTATTTTCCTCGAATGCCAATTTTTGGAAGAAACCCATAATCCACTTGCAATTCCTTTTATAACTGGCCACAAGCACCCTTCAACCAGACCAAACAATATATGACCAATAATAAATCGTCCTATTCTCCAAAATACTATTGGCAAAGGAAAATAAGTTAACAAAATCAAGATCATATTTCTATTTTTGAAAAATTGTTTTCGTAGATCATTTTTTTCATCCTGTTGTTTATGTCGATGGATTGAAGAATAAACATGATGCACGATTGAGTCAGGTGAAAAAAGAATATCGTATCCATTCTGAATTGTTCTAATCGAAAAATCAATTTCATGCTCATAGAGAAATAATATCTTATTAAACATACCTATCGAATGAAACAACTCCCTGCGGACAATTACTCCACATCCTACAAAGCTCGGGAATGTCACCCTGTCTTCGTATATCATTTCATCTCTGTTAAGCAGGTCATTGTACACATTTAATGCTAATACCGCACAATTTGGATGTTGTTCCATTGTTGGTACACATTTATGTAACGCATCCTTTTCTGGATAACTATCGTCATCCAAAAACAACAGATATTTTCCTTTTGCAATTATTGCTCCTTCATTCCATCCTGCTATGCCAATGTTTTTCTGTAACTCGAGCAAATGCACAGAAGGAAACTCTGACTTTACCATTTCGACAGAGCCATCTTGAGAATTATTGTCTACAACAATCACCTCTATATTTTTGTATTCCTGTTCAAATACTTTTTGGAGAGTGTTCCGCAAATCGTCTTTCCTGTTGTATGAAAGAATATTGACTGTAACAAGCGGCTGCATATTAAGATTGGGCAATGTTCTTAAAAGTTGTTAAGGCCTGCGCAACAACCTGATCCATATTGTAATAACGATAAGTTGCCAACCGTCCGACAAAATGCACTGTTTTCAATTTTTCAGCTTCAGCAGCATATAATTTATATAACTGTGCATTTTCATCATTTGGCACAGGGTAATATGGTTCGCCTGTTTCGCATGGATATTCCTTGGCAAGTGTCGTCTTGATATGCCGCTGCCCTGTAATATGCTTGAATTCTATACTACGGGTATAAGCGAAATCATTAGGGTAATTTATCTGCGCAACCGGTTGGACAAATTCTTGTTCGTGCGTTTCAAATTCGAATATCAAGGAACGATACGGCAAAGCGCCATGGGAATGATGAAAATACTCGTCAATCGGACCGGTGAAAATCAATCGGTTAAAAGTGCCCTGAGGTATATCTGTATATTCAGTATTCAATTCCAGCGAAATCGATGGATGGGCGATCATTTTTTTAAACATTTCGGTATATCCATTTTGGGGCATCATCTGGTACAGGTCGTCAAAATATCGGTCATTCGTATTTGTCCGGATCGGTAATCGACTGCACACGGATGGTGCAAGATGCGATGGTTCTACACCCCAATGCTTTTTTGTGTATCCTTTGTACAACAAATCAAACAAACGTCTTCCGACTTTCGATACAACTATTTCTTCCGAGTTCCGAATAAGCGGAATCGATTCTTTTTCCCGTTCATATAATTCCTGTACCTCAGTATCCGTCGATAATTTTAAATTCAAAAGAACGTTTACCGTTGTTCTATTGATCGGCATAGGAACGAGCATACCGTTTACTAACGCCAGAACCCTGTGTTCATACGAATGCCAAGAAGTAAATTGCGATAAATACTTAATAATATTTTTATCGTTCGTATGAAACAAATGAGGGCCATAATAATGAATGCGTATTCCATGTTCATCCACACCATCAAAGGCATTACCGGCTATATGGCTGCGTTTATCAATAAGGAGAATTTTTTTTCCAAGTTGAGTCGCGAGCCGCTCCGCAAGAACACAGCCAGCAAATCCGGCGCCAACGATGAGGTAGTCGTACTTCATATGATCAGCAAAGGGTTTTTCAATAGTATATCAAAATATATTCTTTTTTTTCAAATCAGTATAAATAAGATCTGCTGCAATCTTATGACCAGTTTTGTTGAGATGCCATATATCTAAAAATAAGCTCCGATGATCTGTTCTTGACATTTGCAATAATCCTGGTTTTAAATCGTAAACATTAATATCATGTAATAAACAATATTGATAAAAATTTTCTTGAATGTTGTCTATTCTCGCTAAATATTTTTCATACTCTAAATCTTGTTCGACTTGAATACTTAATGGTATTATTACGATAATAAATTTTGCATTTATCGTTGATGCAATTTTCTTCATTGTAAGTATTTGCGTGTGAAGCGTATCTAATTGTTGAGATTCCCATGCATTTAAATACCAATCTAAAAATTCAGAAAATGTTGCTTTATTCTTATCTTTATTATCACTGTGATGTAGATTGCGAACTAATTTAGAGATTGAATTTCTTGCCAAATCTAAGAATCTGCTATATTTAAAAATATATTGAAAGGATCGTACTCTTAGTAAATTACCATTTTCAATACCTTTAGAATCATTTTGTAAAACAAACCTATTAGTACCAGATGTATCCACAAAGTGTTCATACTTCAATATATCATTCCAACAAAAACCAAGGATAACTACATTAGGATTTGCCGTTATTCCCCTTCGGTGTAGCACTAATAATTCCTGATAATTACTATAAGATTCTACCGCCATATTTATTGTTCGTATTTTAGGGTTTTGTTCTTTCAATTTAAAATTCAATATATCGGTGAACCTCTCTTCTTTAGCAACTCCCCATCCCATAACGATACTATCACCTAACCAAAGTATCCTTACTTCAGAAGCATCTTTTTGTAAAGGAAACGGATCGTCTCGAAAACCGAGGTCATTAATTTTCACATCGCCAATTTCTATATTAGGAATATATTCAAAGGCAATAGCATCGTTCGGAACAGACCGTAATAAGCCTTTTGAAGGATGAGAAGTCGGAAGTAGAATTCTCGTTGCCGTTTCTGCTAAAAACAGTCCAATACAACAACCAAAGATTATTGAGAATATTTTTTTAATAATTAAACTATTGGACATTTAGGATCCATTGCTTCTCGTTTCTTTACTTTAAATTCCGATACCATCTCGTCATCAAGATACCATATACGGCGATAAAAGCTATACCTGATAATCTTAAACTGAAAGAAAAAAGGAATACGCAGAGCACCATAACCATAAGCCCAATGACCGTGATCCTTAGAATGTTAAATACTTCTTTCATGAAAGTCATTGGAACTTCAAGTGTGAGCGCCCTCCACGAACGCACTGCAACCATTGTCTCGGCAAAGATTGTTGTCAGAGCTGCTCCGGTCATTCCGTAGAGTGGAATGAGGAACAGGTTGAGAAGAAGATTCAGTCCAGCACTCCAGGCAACAATCGATAAGTATTTTTTTTCCTTGCCCAGCAAAAGGAGCGGTTGGGCAAATGTAACACTGAGGAAAACAGCTATTATATCTAGTGAGAGAAGGCGAAGCGGAAGTACCGCATCGTTATACGTCGAGCCATAAAGCATTGCAATTAATTCGGGTGCATAGATGCCTATAAAGATACCGGTAGGCAATCCGATGATAAACATTGTTAAAACAAACGTCCTCCATTCTTTTGCCGTTGTGTTTTTTAATGAAACGAGATACGGCAAATACGAAGCAAAAACAAGACTAGGAATTACTGAAGCGAGCGTAACGATCTTATAAGCACTGATATAGAGGCCCACTTCCCTGCTTGTTTTAAAAAATCCGAGCAGTACCGTGTCCATATTCAAATAGACCTGAACGCAAATTGAGGCCGCACCGACCGTGAGTGCTGCAATAAATATTGACCGTAACTGCTCCACCTTCACTTTGAGATGCAATGAACAATGCTGTCGGATTAGCCCGAACATCGGAAGGAATCCAGTTACTGTGGAAATACCGAAAGCAATAGGTACCCGTATCAAATCGCTTATCCCGTGTACTCCGATAAAAACAGTAATAAAATACATGCCGCTTTGTAGCAAGCGGCTAAATGCCACAACTTGCATTTGATTCCCACCGCGGAAAAAGAATTGGAACGCAAACGGTATTGTTAAAAGGGACAATCCTTGAAGCATCAATAATTGTTTCACAGAAGGAGAAAACGGAATCAGAAAGCAGACAACTAATAAAAAAAGAAATGCAAGAATGGAAGACCAGAATTTTAAAATGAAGATTGAGTTGATAATACGACTTGAATCAATGTCCTTCCGGACAATTTCACGTGCTCCGATAGTGTCGTACCCGGGATTTGCCAGAAATGTAAAATAGGTATACACAGCCAAAACGAATCCAATATCACCTAATCCGTCGACCCCCACTCTTCGAGCGATGAGAACAGTCGTGAGAAATCCTAATGCCTTCGAAATAATTTCGGAAGAAGATAAAAGAATAAAATTCTTTGCGGCACTTCGCATGTAGTCGGTGAATACAATTCGCTCTAGCGTTTATGTATTCGAGCTTGGAGAATACGCATAAGAAACAATGGATTTCCAATTAAATATCGTTTCCATAATCTCCTTGGTTCTTGTATAAATCGGAACAACCATTCAAATCCAATTTCACTCAGCCATTGTGGACATCGTTTTATTTTACCTGAGAGCGTATCAAGAAAGCCGCCACCCATCCAGATAATTTTTGCATTCAATTTGTCAAAGTTTTCTTTTGTCCATTCTTCTTGCTTGGGAACTCCCATGCCAAGCAGCAGGATATCCGGCTGGGTGGCATTGATCATATTGATCACAGAATTATTTTCTCGCTCGGAAAAATAGCCATGATGATATCCGGAGAGTTTTATAGTAGGATATAATTCTTTGAGTCGTTTTGCCGCGAGTTCTGCAACAGCCTGCGTACCGCCAAGCAAGAATATGTTCAAATTATGTGCAACGGCCGCACTGGCAAGGTCGTTGATGTAATATGATAAAGTAATTCGCTCTGGAATATGTTCTCCCAATAAATAAGCACCAAAACGAACTCCCTCTCCATCGCAATATCGAATGAGCGCATCCAATATGAACTGCTTGTACCAAGGCAAGTGATTTGCAATATCAATAGTATGCACATTGACATAACTGACCCAGCCGCGCTGGTGACTTTTCAATATCGCCAGGAAAGAAGCTGTCAGTTCCGCTTTAGTATAGCCATCAACAGACACTCCTAAAACGTTCACCGTTTTGACTTCGAGACCGGGGTTCTGTGTATCATTTTGTTTCACAGCTGATGGCGTTTTGATTTGATATTCACCCACAGATTGTCTCACACGCCTAATTTCGCTTTAAAATAATTGAGCGTTTTTCGCAAGCCGTCATCTCTATGCACTTCAGGTTTCCAGTGAAGAATTGTTTGCGCTTTCGTGATATCTGGCTGGCGTACTTTTGGATCATCTTGTGGAAGGCTTTTGAAAACTATTTTACTGCGGCTTCCGGCTAATTGGATAATTTCTTTTGCAAGGTTCAGTATCGTTACTTCTTCTGGATTCCCGATATTCATCGGTGCGTCATACTCAGACATCATTAATCGGAAAATACCTTCAATGAGATCTGAAACATAACAGACACTCCTTGTTTGACTGCCGTCTCCGAACACAGTGACATCTTCATTGTGAAGTGCCTGAGACATAAACGCCGGTATTGCTCTGCCGTCATTCATCCGCATTCGTTCGCCATACGTGTTAAAGATACGTATAATGCGCGTTTCTACTCCATGATATTTATGATATGCCATTGTCATAGCTTCTGCAAAGCGCTTGGCTTCGTCATAGACACCACGCGGACCGACAGGATTTACGTTGCCCCAGTAATTCTCTGTCTGAGGATGAATCAGCGGATCGCCATAGACTTCGGATGTCGAAGCAATAAAAAAGCGTGCGCCTTTTGCTTTTGCAAGACCAAGCGCCTTGTGTGTTCCCAATGAACCAACCTTGAGCGTTTGGATCGGCAGCTTGAGATAATCAATTGGACTTGCCGGAGATGCAAAGTGAAAAATGTAATCTATCTTTCCATCCACGAAAAGATAATTCGTTACATCATAGTTGATAAAACTGAATTTTTTATTTCCCATCAAATGAGCTATATTATTTATATCACCCGTAATAAGATTGTCGAGACAAACAACCTCGTGCCCTTCAGCAAGCAGACGGTCGCATAAATGCGAGCCAAGGAATCCTGCGCCGCCTGTGACTAATGATCGCTTCATTTGTTCTCCAAATACCACTGAATTGTTTTTCTAATACCTTCGCGCAGCGGGGTTTTGGCTGTCCAGCCAAGTGCGTTAATTTTCGAGACATTAAGTAATTTTCTCGGTGTGCCATCGGGTTTCGTTGCATCGAATTCAATGGAGCCGGTAAAACCAACTTCTTCTTTGATGACATGGGCAAGCTCGAGGATTGAAATATCTTTTCCCGTGCCTATATTCACAATTTCGCCGTCATCATAGTGATTCATTAAGAAAACAACCGCATCTGCAAGATCATCCACAAATAAAAATTCCCGTTTTGGGGAACCTGTTCCCCAAACAGTCACAGAAGCAGCTGATGCCTTCCTTGCATCCACAAATTTTCTTATAAGCGCCGGTAACACATGAGAACTCTGCAGTTCGAAGTTATCGTGAGGTCCGTAAAGATTGGTCGGCATGACAGAAATAAAATTCGTTCCATACTGCCTGTTATATGCCTGACACATTTTTATTCCAGCGATTTTTGCAATCGCATAGGGTTCGTTTGTGGGCTCTAACTTACCATCCAACAAATAATCTTCCTTCATCGGCTGTTGAGCATACTTCGGATAGATACACGAGCTCCCTAAAAAGCAAAGTTTTTTTACACCTTGCTGATATGCTGAATGTATAATATTGTTTTCTAACTGCAGATTTACATAGATGAAATCAGCCGGATACGTATTGTTTGCCTGTATGCCGCCTACTTTTGCTGCGGCAAGTATGACGTACTCAGGACGTTCTTGTTTAAACAAATCTTCCACCGCCGACTGGCGCGTTAAATCCAATTCTTCTATCGTATGAAGCAAGAAGTTGGAATATCCCTGCGCTTTGAGCGAACGCATAATAGCCGATCCGACTAAGCCTGTATGACCGGCAACATATATCTTCGCATTTATTTTCATCTTAATAACCTCTTCTTTTCACCTTTTCAAAATCTGCTTTTGCCATCATTTTTGCTAACTCACGGAATGTGGTCTTCGGAATCCATCCCAATTTTTCTTTTGCTTTTGCAGGATTTCCAATCAGTAATTCAACTTCCGTGGGACGATAGTATCGCGGATCCACTTCTACACATACGCGCCCGTCTTTTTTTAATAATCCTACTTCGTTTTCTTTTTCGCCTTTCCAGGTTAAATCCATTTCCAGTTCGTTGAATACCGCGTCAACGAATTCTTTAATCGTATGCGTCTCTCCCGTCGCAAGAATAAAATCATCCGGTTTTTCCTGTTGAAGCATACGCCACATCCCTTCGCAATATTCAGGTGCGTATCCCCAGTCACGCTTGGAATACAAATTTCCTACCGTGAGCTTATCTTGCAATCCTAATTTGATACGAGCTGCTGCAAGTGATATTTTTCTTGTAACAAATGTCTCCCCGCGTCTCGGTGATTCATGATTGAAGAGAATACCGTTACAGGCATATAATCCGTATGCTTCTCTATAATTAATAATAATCCAATACCCATACAATTTCGCAACACCATACGGACTGCGAGGATAAAAAGGAGTTGTTTCTGTCTGTGGAACTTCCTGCGCTTTACCAAATAATTCGCTTGTCGATGCCTGATAGAATTTCGTGCGAAGTCCTGTTTCTCGAATCGCATCCAAAAAGCGCAATGTACCTACCGCATCTACTTCAGCAGTATATTCGGGCATTTCAAATGATACTTTTACGTGGCTTTGTGCAGCAAGGTTATAAATTTCTACAGGCTCAATTTTTTCGAGAAGACGATTAAGATTACTCGTATCCGTAAGATCGCCATAATGGAGAAACATCGTTTTTCCCTGAATCTCGGGATTATTAAATAAATGGTCAATTCTTCCCGTGTTAAAAGAGCTGCTCCTTCGAATGATGCCGTGAACTTCATATCCTTTTTCAAGTAAGAGTTCCGAGAGATAAGAACCATCCTGGCCGGTTATTCCGGTGATTAAAGCTTTTTTAATCGTCATGTTTTTCTTTCGTTTGACTTCATTAAACACAAGCTAAAAAGTGTATTGTGTAAAATAATCTTTGCGACCTTCGTAGTAATAATTATAATAAAATTACAATGTCTTTCTTCTTATTTTTAATTGAATCGCTCCACTCAAAGTGTGTTCGGTGACAAACACCAAATATCCCCCTCCTCCTGCACCAGATAATTTCCAACCGTACGCAGAATTCTTATATCGTTCGATTGTTTTAAAAATATCATCATAGACCATGTTCGGGAACATCTTTATTTGTGCTTCAAATGATTTTTTAAAATATTTTCCAAATCCTTGTAAATCTTTTCTTAGTATCGAATCCCAACACTGTTCTGCTGCAGAGCTGAGAGCTTCTGCATTCTCTTTGCTAATTTGTGTGTTTTCTAGAACATCATAAAGATCATCCCGTGGACCAAGAGTAATTAGACTCAGGTGATTTTCGATCCATGATAAAATATCTTCGTCAAGAACTGAAGTAATTTTTGTCGGCCAAAATCCTCCATCATAATCGAGTTTATTGAAGCAAGGCATAACAATTCCAATTGCGTCCTGAGAGCCTGAAATGACTTTTGTTCCAGGCGGGTTTTCATAACTAAAGAGAATTTTTGCAAGCTTCTCTTTATTACCAGGTGGAACGTCAGTATGCCATAATTCGATTGCTTTTCTTCTCGTACTCGTTGCCATTCCGCTTCTCTCGTTAAACTCAATAGTTGGTTCAATCGAAATAGTGAGCACGGGACCAGCTGCAATTTTGCCGACATAAGGTTGGTCTAGCCATCCGCCAGCCAAATCAAGCCTAAACGGCATTGTTAACTCTTCTCTTAATGCTGTTGAGGACCGGATTGGTAAATTTTCGAATGGGAGCCGTTTTAAAACTAAATATTCAATTCCAAGCTTTTTGCTCAGTTCTTCTTTCGCCGGAGTGTTTCCCTCTTCATTCACCACAAAGATATCCGGCTTCACAATATCAATTTCCTTTATGAAATCCATAATGCCAGAGCCTGTATTGATTAAACATTCTTTTACACAGGCCAATGCATCAATCATATATTTTCGTTCATTTTGATTGTTGATCGGATAACGTCCCTTAAGATTGAAAACAGTTTCATCGGAACCTAAGCCAACATACACTTCACCATAGCTGGCTGATTCCTTGAAAAAAGCAACATGACCACTATGGAGCATGTCAAAGCATCCTGTTACAAAGACTTTTTTCTTATTGCTCATAACCGCCGATAAAAGACATATATAAGGATAGAATAAATGTTCTCATAAAGTTAGGATGATCGAGAGAATATCTAAAAATGTATTTTTCATCCACATTAAATATTCTTTGCTCAACGAAAATTTTTTTCAAAACGAATATTACTCCCGAGCATTATTTGCCTTCACTTGAGTTGCTATCCAAGGGTACGTCAACTTGACCCCATCTTCAAGATATACTTTTGGTTTCCATCCAAGCGAATAAACCCGTTCGTTGGAAAAATTCCGTGATTGAACACCAACCGGTCCAGGCACGTGTTTGATGTTGATTTTCTTTCCTGAAACTTTTGCGACTGTGTTAGCTAACTCGTCTACGGTGACGTACTGCGGGCATCCAATATTTACGGCACCCGTCAAATCAGAATGCATCAAGAGATAAATGCCGTCTACCATATCGCTCACGTAGGTGTAAGAACGAACTGCTGTGCCGTCTCCCCAAACTTCAATTGTACCGCCAGTTTCAACTTCCGCTACTTTGCGCGATATTGCAGCCGGAGCTTTTTCTCTGCCGCCCGTCCATGTTCCTTCAGGGCCATAACAATTTTGGAATCGAGCTATGCGTACTTGCATACCAAATCGGCGTTCATACGCCATCGCTATTCGTTCAGAGTAAAGTTTTTCCCATCCGTACTCGTTGTCTGGATGTGCTGGAATCGCCTCGGCCTCCTTCATTTCTGGCTCGCCCTGTTTCATATCGCGATAAACACAGACGGAAGATGAAAAGAAATATCGCGGGACTCCCATTCGTGCAGAGAGATCTGTCATATAGATATTGATAAGCGCACTATTGTGCATAATTTCAGTCTCTGCAGAATGAATAAAACCCATTCCCCCCATATCTGCGGCAAGTTGATATACTTCATCAAATGTACCGCCATTAACCGTTAACGCTTTGCGACAATTTTCTTCTATCCGAAGATCAAGTAAGAGAAATTCATCAGCCGCTTTCGGAGACCATTCATGTTTTTTAATATCGACACCGCGTACCCAGTATCCTTCGCTTTTAAGTTTTTTCACTAGATGACAAGCTATAAAACCACCAGCACCACATACTAAAGCTTTTTTCATATTGAACCTTGAATTATTAAATAGCGAATAGAAATTATAGTTTTCAATCGTCAGAATTCTGTATCAGCCTTCCGCATTCAAATTTAAACGTCAATGATTCTGATATCAATATTTTTACGTACTCCTTCATCCTTCATCATGAATCATTGCTCATTGCTATCTGTTATTCCGTTTTTCTCCCCATGCCAAAGTACGTAAATCCAGCTTCTTTTAACTCTTTCGGATCATAAATGTTTCTTCCGTCAAAAATAACCGGTGATTTCATGAGAGATTTTATGCGCTGGAAGTCGGGTCTTCGAAATTCATTCCACTCTGTAATGATGAGCAAAGCTTCTCCGCCTTTTAATGCGTCGTAACTGTTCTCAAAAAATTCCACACCTGTAGGATATAGTATTTTGGCTCTTGCAAGCGCAATGGGATCATGCGCACGCACACGCGCTCCCAACTTTAATAATGCGTTAATTACTTCAATGGATGGTGCCGCTCGCATATCGTCTGTTTGGGGTTTAAACGCCAATCCCCACAAAACAATAACTTTATTTTTTAATTGACCTTTATAATAATTCACAAGCTTTCGCACCAATGTCTTTTTTTGTCGTTCATTAACATCATCCACTGCTCTAAGAATCTTTAAATCACACGCGTTCTCCTGCGATGTTTTCACCAACGCTTTTACATCCTTCGGAAAACATGATCCACCATAACCAAGCCCGGCAAAGAGAAATTGATTGCCGATCCGCGGATCGCTACCAATACCTTTCCGTACCCAGTCTATATCTGCTCCCACTTCTTCGCATAAATTTGATAACTCATTCATAAACGAAATCTTTGTGGCAAGAAATGCATTTGCGGCGTATTTTGTCATTTCAGCACTACGTTCATTCATAATGAGAATTGGATTCCCCGTGCGCACAAAAGGAGCATACAAATCTTTGAGTATTGCAATGGCTTTTTTACTGCGAGTGCCGATAATGATTCGGTCTGGTTTCATTGAATCTTGTATCGCTGAACCTTCCTTTAAAAATTCCGGATTTGAGACAACTTCCACTTCATATTTGCTCTTTTTGCGTATAACTTGTTTAATCCTATCGACGGTCCCTACTGGCACCGTGCTTTTACTCACAATGACCTTATATTCATTAATTAATTCAGCAAGATTCTCGGAGACGGATAAAACACGAGAAAGATCCGCAGAGTCATCTTCCGATTGCGGCGTCGGCAGACAAAGAAATATCACTTTTGAGTTCTCCACTGCAACCTTCAGGTTCGTCGTGAAGACCAACCGCCCATCTTGAGAATTACGCCTTACTATTTCGTTCAATCCTGGTTCATAAATTGGGATAATGCCCTTCTTCAAGCTGTTTATTTTCTTTTCATCCACATCCATGCAGATAACATTGTTACCTGAATCAGCAAAACATGCTCCCTGTACAAGTCCGACATACCCTGTTCCGATTATTGAAATTTTCATTGCAAATCACCTCTTTTTATAGGGTTGATCTTTATTGGATCGTTCCCAATTCAATTATGTACAATGTAAGAATAAGAAATTAAGTAGAGAAAAGAAACGATAAAAAATGCAATAGCGAGACTGAAGATACAGAGCAAGTCTGTATTCCATTGATACCAAGGCAATAAATTATTTACGGGATTTGGGGAGTACTATAGATGTTCGTGTCTTACAACTAATTGTTGTAGCAATCAAGCGCACATAATCAGCTTTCAGCTACATATTGTCTTATCAATAAAGAGAACTGGAAATTATTGTGATTACAGTTGTTTAAAGATATAGCGAAGCAGAGAATCTACCAGAACGAAACGTGAATTGATTTTCTAATTCATCTGTTCTAAGATGTTTTGCTTAAGTTTATTATTTGCTCGGTGATAACACTTCAGAATGGCTGTCAAATATTCACGTCCGCTCACGTGCCTATACTGTAACATCCTTTTTTGGGGTTACCTAAAGAAAGATGCTAAAACTTCCCTAGTAAATATGGAGGGTAACTCACTTTTTGAGTCGATATATTCAAAATACGTATTAATCAATTTTCAAACTTCTTGTTCTCCCCTCTCCATCTTACGTCAACAATGGACTACACACCATACAATGTTTTTTTCAATCGGTTGCTGAACTTACCTGCAATGAATTTCTTGAACCTGTAAAATTCATCAAAGCTCTCAAATACTCATAGACTCGACATCGCATCTACTTCTCTCTTCAATATGCTCCATTTCCAAACAGCACTGTTGGAATTGTTGCGAAGAGTATTTCTATGTCAAATAACAACGATTGATTTTCTATATAATATAGATCGAGCCATATCATTTCCCGAAATCCTACATTACTCCTGCCTGAAATTTGCCACAATCCTGTGATTCCAGGTTTCATTCTTTCACGATCTCGGATAGAATGCCAATACTCTTTAGATTCCTTTAATTTTCGAAGATCTCCTATTGGCAATGGACGGGGACCCACAATACTCATCTCTCCCTTAAATACATTAATAAGTTGCGGTAATTCATCAATGCTATATCGCCGGATGAATTTCCCAACCCGGGTATTGCGTGGATCATCCTTAATTTTAAAAAGTGCGCCATCCGTCTCATTCAGATCAAACAGTGATTCTTTCATTTCATCGGCATCTTTTACCATACTGCGGAATTTGTGGAAATTAAATGTCTTTCCACCTTTTATTGCAGCGCGTTTTTGGATAAAGAATATCGGACGTCCTGACTCGATCCAAATGGCTAATGCAGTAAGAATAAGAATTGGGCTTACGATAATCAGCACTCCACTGGCAACAACAAGATCAAATATTCGCTTCATGATTCGTTTTAGTACATCAACTCGAGTTCTCGGTGGTGCATACAACGTAATTCCCGCAATATCATTGATATGCGAGTGCCGAAGAAGATAATCGGAATTTTCGGATAATACTTTCAATTTAACGTTCTTTTTTTTGCAAATATCAAATACTGAAGCATAACCGTTTGTGATTACGTCAGTCGAAGGGACAAATGTTCTATCAATATTATGTTCTGTAATAACTCGTTCAAGCTCAGTAAGGGAATATCGCGGAACGAGGACTCCATGAATTTCCATGGGTACAAGAGAGTGATGCTTCTGATTGGTAATAATTCCTTTAAGAGCATATCCCAATTCAGGAAAATTCTTGAAACGTCTGATAATTGCCATTCCACCATTATCATATCCGGCGATGAGGACATTATGCACTCCATATCCATATTGCTGCATCGTACGTATAAAACCATTAAAGATGAACCGGCCGAGAAGGAATAAAAATGGAAAAATGAGAAAGAATAAAAGCGTAAATTTGCGGGGGAATACAGTTGTTTCGAAAATATAGAGAATTGCTAATGAAAAGAAAACTGCAAACAAATATGCCTTCGCTGCTATGAAATACAGAAGAATGGAATTACTATGTAATGTCGCTCGATAGATACCAAGAATTAATGCAAGCAATATAAAAACAGACCCAAAAAGAATACTATGCTGAAAAAAAACATTAAAAGGAAGAATAGGTAAATTGCTAATAAAACTTCGGATGAAATAAGCTACGAATCCAGAAAGGACAATCGCAACGATATCAGTAACAATTGCAGTAATAATTAATATTGACCGCCAATTTCTCCGTATCATGCTAAACGCCTCCAGCCCTTTTCCCCCACTATGATGCTAATCGAAAAGCAAATTTAACCATAATATTTAAACTCTCCATAATTCATAGGTATCATCATTATGGCTTTTAGCAGTCTCTATTATTTAAAACTTAAATCTTTGTATATCTGGCAAGAGATTAAGGCGAACAATATACATTTTGAATTTGATAAAAAACTTCTTGAAAAGCAATGTATCAAGGTCTTTTCTTTAGATTAAGTGCGTTTTATCACACCTAGAAGGAGGGCTTATAAACAATGAAATATCAACGCAGAAGTAACATCCGAATCACAGCGCGAAAGTGCGTTTGGTTTTCTGTTTGACCTTTTGCTTCCATAATGAGAAAATAAATACCACTCGAGGCAGACGCTGGCCTCCAATTGATTTCATAACGTCCAGCATGCTGTATACCATCAAAAATTACTCCCACAATTTGACCGAGGAGATTATGGACTGTTAATCGGATCTGAGATTCTTCCGGGAGATCATATTGGACCATCGTTGTTGGATTGAAAGGATTAGGATAGTTTTGAGCAAGAGCATACATTTTAGGTATTGCAGAACCTTTTACAAACACAGAAGTTATTTTATCACTTGTCTTGAACTTATTGGTGTCATAAGAAGCAACAGTCGCATAACCGTCGTTGACCTCGATCCACCATCTATATCGCGATGATTGTTTTAATCTCTTCATAAATGTCATCGATACCATAGTATCTTTGATACCTGCAATTGTTGTATCTAATCCAGGCCCTTGAATGGTAATGATGTAGTGTAACGTATCGACGATATCTTTATCTTTTGCACTGTTCCAAACAAACTTAATTGGAACTGGCGGTTCCTTCAATATAATTGTATCCTCAGGCTGTGGGAAAAGGAGGCTGCCGACTATTGGCTTGTGATTTATATGAAAGATACGTATTACCCAATTTTGTAAAATCTCTCCTCCCCGGCCGTCACTCAGTACAAATGCTGCAAGTGTATCTCCGACATTTAGCCATCCGGGTGTTCCCGCAACCAAACTATCCCCGTAAATTTTTAGCCATAATGGAAGAATGATATTTTTAATCCGAAGTGAATCTCCGAAAAATACTACATCAGGATCAGATGCTTTTATATGATATGTGTACAGAGAATCTTCAGAGGCAACCGTATCGGGCAAACTTGTGATAACCGGTGGATGATTCACGTGCTGCACATGCAATGTAAAGCTCTGCTCTCCTATTCCTCCCTTGTTATCAATAGCCTGAATATCTACAACAGTGTCTCGCGCCTGCATCCCTGCAGGTGTACCCGTGATCACTCCGCTTACACTATCAATCCGCAGCCACTTCGGTTTCACGGATAAACGATATCGAACGATATCTCCAAATAACACACTATCCTGATCGCTGGCTCTGACTGTGTAGACATAGAGTGAATCTTCTATTGCTGTCGTGTCCACTTGGGTCACAAACACCGGTGCGTGATTAGTATGGCGGACAGAAATAGGATACGCCTGACTAGCAATTCCACCTTTACCGTCGGCCACACGTACCGTCACCAATGTATCTCCAACATTGTGTCCGCGCGGTATTCCACTGATCAACCCTGTGCCGCTATGAATACTCAACCAGCTTGGCTTTTTAGTCAGCGAATAGGTAAGCACATCTCCAACGAGTGTATCAGGGTCTTCAGTCCTCACCTGATAAGTATAGAGCGAGTCTTCTTGTGCAACAAAACTTCCGATTGAGACAATCTCGGGAATATGGTTTACATGAGTAATTGAAATTGAAAATTGTTGATATGTGACACCACTATATTGATCAAGCGCTTCTACTACAACCACTGTATCATAGAGATTATATATTAGTGGAGTACCACTAATGGTTCCCGTAATTCTGTCAATGCTGAGCCAACTTGGTTTGTGGACCAGTCTAAAAGTAACATAATCATTATCTTGAGCACTGTCTGGATCAAAAGCACTAACATGATATTCAAAAATATTATCTTCAACAGCAACTTGATTTGGAATGGGTATAATCGAAGGAAGCTTATTAGTGTTATGTCTTAGGATTGAGAACATTGAGGTTTTATATTGATCAACAGATAATCCATCTCCGGTGGCAAGATGTAAATAAATCGCCTTTATAGTATCACTCGATAAATTGAATTGTATAGTATCAGCGTAAATACAATCCTCAAGAAAAAATGTTCTCCAACTCTTATCTTCTGCGAAATACCCGCCGTTCCGGTGAAATGTTAAGGAGCCTGGGTCAGACATTGGAAATAGTGAAGATTTGTCTGATATCACTCCGGTAACAATCATATCTTGAATACCAAAGTCATTAAGATAATTCCATAATAATTGTTCATCTTTAAAAGAATTACCAAAGATAGAAATATCACCTGGTTCAGGAGTAATGCCTAAATTGCCTTGCGAATAATTATTTATGAATACGATCGGCAATTGATAAACCCGTGCAAAGCTGATAAGGCCTTTTGTTAATTGAATAGATGCTTCGTACCTCTGAGTTGAAGCAGAATTTTTTTCCAGATATTCATTGGACAAGTTCAATACTATTATTGCCGTGTTTTTTCTGATATCGGAACCGATGTTTCCATTAAAATTATTGTTGTAATCACTTTTATTTTCTAATATAAGTTTTTTAACATTAATCGAATCACCAAGAGCTTTTGCTACTTCGGACAGATTGGTCAGACTATATCGTTCTCTAAAGATGTCCAGAGTCCACTCATATTGAGAGCTATCTGTTTCGCTGCAATCAGACACCAAAACAGTGTTGAAAATATCAGGATTCCTTTTATGAACATTATAAACACTATTGTAACGAGACCACAGAACACATTCTGAGGGTGAAAATCCAAAGTATAACAGATTATTAATACCAACACTCTTTAAATATGATTCAATTCCAGGATCATCATATAGTAACTGTAAATTTACATTATCATCAATAACTTTAAATACTTGACCTTTCCAATGAATCGGATCACTCTTAACAACAATCTCACCTTTTTTAGGCTTCACATAATAATCGTAATCATGAATCACATGTATCACTAATATTCCATGACGCCGAGAGGATTCTATTAACTCTATCGCATTTTGCATAGCGGGACTTAGAATGCTGTCAGGAGGGAGCGTTTGTTTCACAAAATCGACAAGTACTATTGCAGTTTTACTGGGAAGTAGGTCGATAAGTGCGGAATCTATCTTTACGGTATTATCAGTAATGTATGATTTTGTTATTTTCAGTATTGCATCGTCCGTTGAGAAACTAATTACCATACTTGTGTCAATTTGGGCATTATTAAAACCAATAATCCGCCAATAGTAAATCTGATTTGTATCTAATTCGGATACAGTGTATTCAGGGATGGTAATTTTATCGCCGTGTAAACTTAAAGACTCAATATTCTTTCCTATTAAAAGACGATAGTATTCGTAGTTGCCTTCCCATCGAAATGTCACTGATCGTGAATTCTGGTGTTTTAATCCGTCCGTTGGTTGAAGCAGAGTAATTTCTTGCGACTTAGCAGTGCCCAAAACAAAGAGGAGACATATAGCAATTCTTAATACTGATGACATTCTAAGTATAATATCAAAAATAAATATTCAAAAGCATGATTGATCACCGATATTATTTTTCATTATAGTATTTGTAATAGTCATTAGCGGACATAGCAAATATTACCGTAGGGCTTTAGGAGACTATGTTTGTTAGCATCAGGAAATAATTTCTACCGCTAATTTTTCCGACAGTAACAAAACACATGAAGTTACCCTCAAGGGCAGGATTTAATATCCCTTTATTTCACGCTCGCCATTGCTTCTCCCGACGTAGTTGAGAAAAGCAATCTCTCTTTTCCTTGTGCAGGTAGTCTCCTCGCACTGAAAAATGGATGTGCAGTATTGTGTTCTCCTTCTTTTTCGTCATTACAAACCTGCTACTGTATTGCTGGGGAAGAAAACCCCTTTCTTGTAGTTAAGCAGATTGTCTTCGCTTTAATCAACCATTTTTTTAAACAAGGATTCGTATTGATCCGTAATCTTCTCCCATGTATATCGTTCTGTTATTCGCCTTCTTGCCTTATCGCGGAACACCTGAACAGTTGATTCATCATTATCTATTTTGTCGATAAGCTGAGATATTTCAACCGTATCTTTTGAAAAATAAATTCCATGTTCCGTGTTGTTTAACACTTCACGACTAAAAACAGTATCTAAGGCAAACACACAACAACCACTAGCAAGAGCTTTGAGAAGCGTCGGATTTGTTCCGCCAAATTCGTGGCCGTGTATATAGGCGTAAGCATTGCAATACAACTCACTAAGCATCTCTGCATCTCGCACGTAGCCGGTAAAAACAATCCGGGAATCCTTTATTTGTTTTACTGACTCTGCATATATATCTTTGTATGGGACATCACCAACAATTACAAGTTTTCTTTTCGTCTTAGATTGTTTAAATCCTTCGGCAATAATAGCTGAATTGTTATCAGGGATCAATCTTCCCACAATAAGATAATAATCACCAGAAGCTAAACCATATTTTTGCAGTAATTCCGGTTTCTGGCTGTTGGAGAGATTTTCACCATATGCAATGACAACGCTTGCCGCCCCAAATTCCTTTTCATAAATTTCTGCCATCCGCTCTGAATCTGAGACAACAACATCAAAATACTTTGTGGCAAGTTTGGATGCTGTGTAGAAGTACTTAGCGCCAAGCCCTTTCCATTTAGGACGCAGCCATTCTAAACCATCGACATTTATTGCTGTTCGCTTCTTAAATATTTTGGTTATGATGCCAAAAGGACCATTGGCCGAGTTGACATAAAATAGAACATCATTGTTTCTGCAACATGCGTCAAGAGTAGAAAGAAATGAATTTGTTAATTGACTTAGTATTTTTGAATTAACAGAAGGAATATATAGCAATCGTACTCCATGGACAATTTTTGGAAAACTCTTAAATAGCCCACGATGACAATAAACTGTCAAAGTATGTCCTCGCGCTACAAGTCTTGGAGCTAATTCTGCTACAAATGTTTCATAACCACTATAGACATAAGGATAACCGCGAGTTCCAAGAATTGCTATTTTCATATTGTCGTTATATTGGTCAACTTTAAATGGAATTCTAATTGCCTATATAATTATTTAAACTTAGTTCCGTACTTTTTGATGGTTGGCTAAATTCCGGCCAAGATATGGCTGGGTAAATAATATGTTTGTTTAGGCTGAACGAATTATCAAAAATTACAAAGTTTGAACCGGATTCAAACATCATTGCAGTAGTATTGCTCTTGACGTTGTTCCCGATCATAGTAACATGGGTACTATTTATAAAATACAAACCTGCGGATAAGGCATCCTTAATAGTATTATATACGATAGAAATGAATTTGCCATTTATGACAAATATGTCATGCTGTTGAGCCCTTGAAACATTATTGTTTGATAACGATATTGTATCTGAATTTGATATTATAATCCCCCATTTAGTATGTACTTCAGAATTACTTCGATCTATAGTATTATTACTAATTGTTATTTTGTAGGACCTTGAGCAGACAATGCCTGCCCCAACAAGTTGATTACAACCGCCGCAATCATATAAAATATTTCCATCTACTAAAATACCATTTGCTGAATATTCCTTTGGAATATCATTTGGGCTTGCATCACCAATAAATATTCCATTTTCATAGGTGTTGGAAATTCTATTATTATAAATGACTGTTTTCGTTGGGCCATATCTATAACCTACAGGAGTCTTGTCATCGTACTTTTGAGATAATCCAACTCCGACTTTGCAATTCTCAATAACGTTCCCGGAAATGAGAATATCATGATGTGGGGCTGAATATGCTTCATTAGTTTCAATTGCAATGCCGTAATCCTCGATATTGTTTTTTATTACATTATTTGTAATTGTCATATAATTTCCTGAACCGTAAAATGCATCACGATCATTATCGGAAATAATATTATTATCTAACGTAAAATATTCCGTATTTGCAACTACCACGGCAGCAAGCTTAAAATTGCTAACTCTGCAATTTCGTATTTGAACATATCCAAGTCCGGGACCATATGCAAGAATACCCCAAATCGCAGGAGGAGATGAAGATGCTTTATTCCCATTGAAGTATAGCTTTTCAAGGGATGTTTTTTGTTCTAGTTCAATCATGCGGGGATAGGGCCCGAAATTAGATAAGGACGTACCGTCTTTCACCCTAAGTTCAGATAATTCACCATCACCTAATAATGAGACATTTTCCTTTACAATAATCTTGGCAGAGATCAAATAATATCCTTTTGGGATATATACAAACCCTCCCCCTTTACTGTAAGCAGTGTCAATAGCGCTTTGTATTGCTCTTTCACATGATACGGAATCATTAGGTCGTACAAAATAAGGAGCTTGAGTAACATTAATCCAATCAGCGGACGCAGACCCCCGCATAAGCAATATCGACATGAATATTAGTATTTTATTCATTTTGCGTAATGGATGGGAGAATCTGTTGTCCAAATACAGACATCGCGTCAAAATACGATAGATAGGGATATCTATGCTTGAATTGTCCGCCATGAATTGCCGCAACCTTTAGTGTACAAAAATGTTTACAATCGTATTAATGCAGCTTCTTCTTAAATATGCTATTCGCTAACTCAATAATTTTCAAAGCAGAATATTCCCATTTATATTTTGATGCTTGAAACAATCCTCGTTTCTTCATCTCATCGCATAAATTTTGATTCGTTAAATATTCTTTAATACCACGAGCAATATCTTTTACATCATGCGGATCAACATATATTGCTGCATCACCACAGATTTCAGGCAATGAAGAAGAATTCGAGGCTATCACCGGAATGCCAGAGGCCATCGATTCCAACGGTGGTAAACCAAATCCTTCTTCATAGGAAACATAACAAAACACCGTAGCTAGAGCATAGATAGCCGGAAGATACTCGTCATCAACAAATCCGGTGAGTATTACTTTGTTTTTAATATTCAATTCTTCTAAAATCTTGTTGATATCGAACATTTTCCAATCAGGAGACCCAGCAAGAACAAGCGGAATTAGCTCCGGTGAGTTTTCAAGAAAAGCATAAGCTTTTAAGAGACTATCAAGGTTTTTCCGCTGATTAAGTCGTCCGACATAAAGCAAAAATCGTTCAGGTAATCCATATTCTTTTTTTACAAATTCTAAATAAGCGCGGTCATGATTTTCTTTTGATTTAAATTTATTCTCTATGCCTAAATAAATTACATCAATATTATCTGATGTCGAACTAAACCCATATTTGAGCATCCTTTTTTTTTCTGAAAAAGAGATAGTACAAAGATGATCTGCGGCTAAGGCAAGGGGTTTGATAAAGGAAAAATAAAACCGTTCCTTCAGTGTAAAGTAATTAGGATGCGATTTAAAGATGACATCCAATATCCAAGTCACACGCATATATCTTCCACTAATCGGAGAAAAATTATTGGAAAATAATACATCAATTCTTTCTTTTTTTGCATGAAAAGGTAAAATGAATAGATTCGATAACAAATTATTCCCTGCCCAAATATAAACATATCGAATATTCGGTTTTGGATTACGGATGGAACAACGTTGATATTTCTTATCTAAAAATATCACCACCTCATGGATAAGATTTAGCTCGGCAAATGCCGCAACAATATTCTGAGTGATACGCTTACCACTTGGATGTCCATCAAAAAACCATTTCGCATCAAAACCGATTATCAAAGTTTCCTCGTTTGAGGATTCATCATGACTAAATGAGCCAGTCTTTTGGTTTGTTCTATCCGTGAAAATTCCTTACTCGGCAATGTATCCATTTGTCCTTTTGTTCCACAATAACCGATTACAAGGTCGATTGAATTTTTAATTTCCTGTATATCTGTAATAGAAGTTGTTGCTGCTGTTGGATATGTTTTTAAAAAATCATCGACCGCTCCGCCTTCCGTTATGCTGAGAATCGGTTTCTGACGTATAATCGCATCGTACAGTTTACCTGGGATAGCAGTCTCCCCGCCGTCTGTTTTACTCTGAAAGATGAGGATAATATCAACATTTTCTGAGATATGTCTCTGATAGGTCACATATTCCATATTTGGAATTATTCGGAATAATTCGGAGCTTTGAAGTGATGGCAAGAATTCAGGATCCACCACATTACCAACAAATTCAAAACTAATGTCATCGGAATTTAGTTTGTGTTCGGCACAATATTCACTTGCAGCTCTTAAAAACGTACGGGGATCTCTGTTTCTTGTTAAAGTGCCGCCATAATGAAAGACAATATTTTTTCTTCTTCGTGGTTGAACTGGTTTGATATATTCTGGATCATATCCGTTTGGTATCAGTTCGATCTTTTTTTGATATTTGTTATGTCTTTGCACCAATAAATCGTACGATATTTTTGTGACCGTTATAACAGATTGTGCTCGGCGTACTATTACTTTTTCCAACAGCTCCGCAACTAATTTACCAACAACTGTTCTCGTATAAAATGGATTCCCAACCCAATCATCCCGTAAATCAATAATGAGGGGAATACGATGGAAAACAGAGAGAAGGTACGCAGCGATCATTGTACTATGCGGTGGAGCAGTAACGAATATGATTGAACATTTATATTTTTTTATAATCCGGTTCCCCAAAACCATGGCTGGCAACAGCCAGTATATTTCCGGATCCGGGAAAATCATCTTTTTAACTATTTTAAGTAATTTGCCTTTTAAGGATCCTTTATTTGTCAGACCAGGACGGAAGGCGTAAGGATTAAATATAAATTTCTCGAAAAAATGTTGCCCTTTTGTTCGAAATATCTGGACTGACGGATCATATTGCGGAAGAAATGAATTATCCTTTCTACCTTCAGGAACATCATCTAAGCTTGCAGATAATACAAATGGTATGATCCCGTTTTTGGGGAGATATTTAACAAATGAATGCGCCCGAATAACACCTCCAGAAGAAAACGGAGGAAAATTGTAAGAGATAAAAAACAATTTTTTCATAATACTGAATACGAACCATGAACGATATATTATATTAACACAGGAGTCTTATGAAGAATCGATGCATCTTCATTGCCTCTATTTATTAATTTGAACTGATAAGCCAAATACATTGCGATTATATAACTTGAGAGAACGATATCGTTCTCATAAAATGGAATATTAGCGACTCCTTCTGCGAGATTTACGATAACCACTGAAACAAAATATGTGATAATTAATTGTTCACCTATGGGTTTTCCCTTCTTCATTTTCAGAGAATGATAGATCATATAAAAGATAATAAGAAGAAAAATGAACAATCCTATGAGTCCGATTTCATAGGCATAATAAATATAGAAATTGTGCGGAGGTGGACGAAGGTCTGCTATAATTTCCGGATCTCGGTCACTCGTTGATCCTAAACCATATCCCAGAGGATTGGAAATAATTCTAGGAATATATATTTCTATCCACCAAACAATCCTACCGTAAAACGCTGGGTCACTTTCATAATTTGTTATATTAACGAATCTTTTTGTAATAATATTTGATTCTGCCAATTCATTGAGCCATGGACCACTAACCAATGAAAGAAAGATCGAAACCACTACGACAATACTTGCGACTGAAACAAGCACCTTCTTCATTTTATTTTCTGATATTAGATACGTTAAAATATTGGTTAAAACTATAGAAATAATAATCAACATGATGGGAGAGCGTTCAAGATTTATGGTTAAACCGAGAATAAGAATTACGCCGAAAATATATCCCAAGATTTTATACTTCATTGTCTTCCGGAAAACGACAAGGTATAATAATAGATACACCTGAATAAGATATTTGTTTGAAAGAAAACTCGTCTGAAGAAAACGCGGGCGGCCATCAAGCATAATGGACCAGTTGAATGGTTGTGCTTCGTTATCAATGGCAAATCCATGATATTTGAGAAATGTTTCATCCATAGAAGTGAATCCAAAGAACACCTGATACATTGAATAAAGAGTTGCAATAATTGCTAATATGAATATGCCTTTAAAAATATTATCTTGGTCAATCTGATAAATCGGCCTTTTTTCAATCCACACGATATAGGCGCTGACAAAGCCTATCCACGCTGCAATATCTCTCAAACCCCAGACTCTTTCTTGAATTGTATAATTGAGGGGATTAACAAACTGGAGAAATAAAATGATACTATATAAGATAAATATCGAGTAAAGAAAGTTGTTAAAACGTTTCAGATGTGATAGCAAACGTTTAAAATAGAGCAGGAAAAAAGCTAATCCGAGCCAGCTATACAATGATAAGACATAATCAGATTGGCCAATCTGCCAGGAAGTGAGAAAACTAAGCCGTGATGCCAATGGAAGCAGCAATAAAAGAACTATAAATAAAAAAAGAGATCGAACGGTATTCTGTCTGTAGGCAAAGATAATCACTATCAACAATATAAGCGCCAAAATAAAATTCATTTTCGTTGTTCTATTAAATCAATTAATTCTTTTCCCATATCCGTTGGAATACAATTGGAATTTATTCATCTGACTGCAAAAAGGTTTATTACATCTATCCGTAATTTTAAGGCAATCATCCTTAAATATAAATGAACGTACGATGTGTATCGAAGCGTATGATATTATAAATGAAAATTCTGTTTCATCAGACCGCAATATTTGGACCGAGACATTCCCTCTCATTAGAAAAACATTATCATTGTCGAAAATATATTGTTCTCTTCCCTCAACTACCGGCACACTATGATATCGAATCGACCGAAAAAGATTCCTTTTAATCGGCAAAGGTGTATAAATATACGTACCGGGATCTATGTTAATATCTTCATCGTCAATGCTGAGTTCAAATGATCCAATATCATTATGATTGTGCCCAGCGAATCCCTCCTGTCCCTTTGGAACAAGATAGATACAAAGATATAATCTATCGGCCTTATAAATATATATTCCAGAATCTTTATAACAAATCAATCGTAATTGTGAAATTAAAGAGGTTTTGCTTTTCCGTGTAGGCTTAATGATTTCTTGGGATACGCAAGGCATTGTCGCTGATGAGATGAAGGAGTCATTCGCGTTGTAGATCCTTGAATGTTGTTTTGGTTCCTGATCAATATCTTTAAAAAAATTATGCTTCGCTAATGAACTCACTATTGAATATTCCAATGGATATTTAGATTCGGCTGATTGAAATATTTCCGTCCTGTAGAGAGCGCTGCCCGCTGAAATAAAAGTTGCATGATTTAGATCGTTTTCATCCCAATAGCTTTTGTCTGTTAAAGATACAGCGCTTAAGTTTTTGTATTTCTTCTTTGCTTCATGTTCTTTCAACAGAGATCCATTGGGCGACAATCGAAAAAATCTTCCGCTGTCATTATCTCCTATTTGAGGGATATTGCCATTAGGCTTTGTTATATCTAATGTAAAATTAAGTGTACGGAATAATTTATGGCAATACCATTCAGGTAACAACTCTTCTCTCTCCGTAAAATAACTTTGGCACTGAGAGTCATTGAGTTTTGGAATAGAATTCCACAAGTGTGAATCATATTCCTGAAGAGCCCTTTTCTTTTCTGCGCTCAATCCAAGAATAAGTGCGGTAGCATAGACGATCATTTCTCCACTGAGCCGATGATAGGATGTCGATGACTCATAATTTCCGCCATCGGTGTAAAACTGCTTTTTGTATTCGGAAATTATTTCTTGAATAGAGAAACCTAACCAACAATCAACGAGTGGACTCCGGTCCAGAAATGCAGCGATAAATAATAAGCCGACAATATTGGATAGATAGTGATTAGATGTAATATGTCTCGACCATTCTAGATTACTCGCAATAAACAGGCCGTGTTCATAGATTGAATTAACAAATATTTTGTTAAACTCTAAATCAATCATTCCCGCAGGAGCAAGCTGAGAAAACATTTCAAACGATATCAGCATATTGGCGGCTCTGATACTTACATCCATGGTGCTTACCCAGTTAACGCCCATCCGTGGAGGATTTGTAGCAACAAAATCTAAGATTTGATTTTTGAATTCCCTTAATAGTTGATCTCGTCTTTCTGGCAGCGCCATTGCAAAGATTGCCATTTGAGGTAAGTGCTGTAGTCGTGCCAGTTCCCATGGAACCTTCACATCTGCCCCCATAATGTTGCCGTACCGAACATCTTTATACCATCTTTTGTTATTCCAACGATAGCCGCTTTTATAATCTTTTTGCCAATCGATAGGTTCATAAGTGCCTTCGATATAGTTCCATATCTTCTTACCGGAATCCACATGAGGCTGCAAGAGAATCTTGCTCAACCATGCACCGCTTGGATCAAAATCATCGATGGGTACATTCATTTCATAACGATATCCTTCAAGTCCGGCTGCTTGAGATGTGTAACTATTTTTTACCCATCCGCTTCCCAAAAGATCAAATTTGTGTTTGGAGTACATACTTGCCAAATACAAACATACATTTTTGTCTAGTAAAGATGTATCCAGTTCAGCAGTCTTTAAAAGAAGTGGTTGTGCTGGTAATAGATCTGTTTGAACTCTTGTCGCGAAATGTAAATCTCTTTCCCTCACCTTTTTCTGCTGAACAAATCTATTATATTTTAAAGCTGCCCGTTGAAAAAGAAGGTGAGGAGGAGTAGAAATAATATTTTTAAAATATTTCTTAGTGTAGAACATACGTAAGCGCATCAATGGTCTTTTTTACATGTTTATCCCATGTGTAATGCAATAGAGCTTCTTCTCGTGCATTCATTCCCAGAATTCTGCATAACTCGGGCTGACACATAAGCAATTCCAATCCATGAACAAGTTGGCTTATATTTCCTGATTCTATTAATATTGCCGTTTTATTATGCTCGAGTACTTCACCGATCTGTTCTAATCTGCTTGCAATAATGGGCTTACCCATTGACATATATTCAAAAAGTTTTGTAGGACTTCCAAAAAATTTTGTACCGTCGGGATTTTGCACATGAGGGGCGACCAGAACATTACAAGCTGCAAGATACTGCGGACCTTGATCCTGAGGAACCAAGCCGGTAAAGGTAAAATTATTCCTATATGCGGTATTCACCATATTTTCACATTGTCTTCGGGAACTTCCGTCGCCTATAAAGAGAAAATGAACTTTTCGGCAATACTCGGGATTCATAGTTAACAATTCGTTTCCCGCATCCACCAATATTTCCGCACCGTGCCATGGGCCAAAGGTACCAATGAATCCTACTACGAATTTATCCATCAATCCAAATGTCGTACGCACAGCACCGCCGTCAATGTTGGGAGAATACTTATCAGGATCAACTCCATTAGGATTCACCAATATCTTTGTATCATTGATCCCTCGCTGTTTCAGTTCTTTTTTCATGACATCGCTGACAACAACAATAATATCGGCGCTCTTCAAATTTAACATTTCTATTCTCTCTGAGAGCGTTTCATACTTCAATGATTTCAACCAATTTCGGCTTATCCATATTTCTGAGCCATTATACTCAAGCACAAATGGAATGCGAAAAGTGTTCGATAGTTTAACGCCTGCATAATTATTGAGGCTGTATCTCTGGTAAATAAATGAAATACTATTTTCCGGACATTTCTTCTCTATTGCGCTCACTACTTCTTTTGTCAGAGTAAAGCTGGGCATTTCAGAATAATCCCAAAATATTTTCTGCGGAAGAACGATATGTGTCTCAATGCTTTTATCAACAGTAGGTATGGTATCTGTAGAGAAGAATAATGGTTTTCCAGAAAAAAGATTCAGTCGATTTAAAACTCCAGCAATATGGCCTACTGAACCGCCGGAATGTACTCCGAACCAAAGATCGGTCCTCAAATAGATTGGGTTTCTTCTAAGATCTAAGGAAACCTTGATTGCTTTCTCAGGCGTCACCTCTAAGGAACTGATCTCTTGTTTGATCCCTCGTAAATACGTTCTGATTTTGAAATATTCGATAAACGCAGTTTTAGCTTGTCTAGTAATTCTCCACCACGTCACATCCTCACGTCGGCCGAACTCATCAGCAATACTGCATGAACCGATACTAAGCGCCCTCAGCAAAATCATAGTCAAGAGAGGATTCGTCAATGTCTCTTTTTTGTATGTAATTAATTGGACACTTCGATAATGTACAATATGTGTAATGAAGTGACCTTCTTTAATTTCATTCTTGAGATCTTTGAATAGGATCAGTATTTCATTGTCAAGCTTATGGTAGGGCTTCGATGTTCCTTTTAGTATGACCAATCTTCTCAATTTATCTGTCTTTCACACTTTTTAATAATTGTATTCTCAAGAATACTATTCACATCCATGCGAAGCTTCGAATATTCCAAATCATATTCGCATTTGCTTTGCACCGAACTCTTCGATACACCTGACTAAGAATTATGAATATACTGTTTCCACCAGAGTGCAAAATTTAGCAAACACCATATCTCTGTTTCTTTTCCATGTTCAAGCAACTGCATAACTTCTGCTTTATCGAGAAAATCAGTCTGATCGCAAAATTCAGTTAATTCTTTTTTAGCCTTCTCGCCAAGCTGCTGGGACATCCATTCATAAATTGGTACGCTGAAACCTTGTTTTTTTCTAGATATCAACTCCTCCGGGATCAGACCCTTTACGGCTTTTTTCAGCATATACTTCAGTATTCCATTCTTCATCTTCAAGGAATCCGGAATACTCATGGCCAGTTCGACAAATTTATGATCGAGGAAAGGCACCCTACCCTCAAGACTGACGCCCATAGCCATTTTGTCTACTCTCATCAAAAGTAGTTCAGGTAATCGCAAATTGAGATCTATGTAACTCATCCATTGACAATTGGATTTGTCCTTCGATTTTTCCTTAAAGACATTCCATATTGGCTGTATAGCTTCCCAGGAAGTACGATGTTCAAACTTTTTTTGCAGGCGCATGGAAATGATTCGTTTTTTGTGTGTTTCAGAAAATGCTTCCGCACCGCTCCAAAACATCGGTATGTTTTCGCAATCGCGACGGAGAAATTCATAATATAAAGTATCTTGCTTTCCGAATAACTGTATCCCTAACATAAGCAATTTCTTTATAATCTTCGAAAACCGCGAAACACACTTTTGTAAAAACAATATCTTTTTCCAACCAGAATATCCTATAAATAATTCGTCGGCTCCTTCGCCTAATTGACAAACAATGACTCCATTAGTTCTTGCTAATTTGGAAACGTAATAAATCGGTACACAGATCGGATCAGCGATCGGTTCATCCTGCAAATACACCATAGTTGGTATAAAATCGATAAGATCTTTAACTGTTAATAGATGTTCGTAGTACTGTGCGCCGACTCGATATGCCATCGTTTTGGCATATTCCGTTTCATTGCGTGCGGTTTCATAATTGCCGTCGTATCCAATAGTAAATGTTTTTATTTCACTCTTTTCACCTTCAGAAAAAAGAGCTGCATTAGTGCTGGAATCGATGCCTCCTGAAAGAAACACACCTACCGGTACATCACTTACCTTGCGAAGTTTGACTGATGTACTAAGTTCATCAAGAATCATTGATGCAATCTCGTCTTCAGAAAAACCAGCTAAGTCAGTCTGATGATCGAGGACGTCCCAATATTTAATTTTTATTATGTTGCCATCGCGATTAATCTTGAGCCAAGAACCTGCCTCTAATTTTTGAATTCCCTCAAACATTGTCATAGGCGCTGGAGACGTTAGGAACGATAAGTAATGATAAAAAGCTTCTTCATTTACTGATTTCTTCTGATCCGGATCCTTTAATAGAGCCTTTATTTCCGATGCAAATGTAATCCGATTATGATGGACACTGTAATAAAGTGGTTTCACACCGATGCGATCACGGACAAGCCATAGCTCTTCGTTGTTCGCATTCCATAATGCAAAGGCAAACATTCCGCGAAACTTGTTAATACATTTATCTCCCCATTCTTCGTATGCATGCAAAATTACTTCCGTATCAGAATGATCTGTCTTCCAACGATACTTGTTTGTTGCTTCCAATTCCTTGCGGAGATCGGCATGGTTATAAATTTCACCATTATACGTGATCCAAAGTGTACCATCCTGATTACTCATTGGCTGTGAGGCGGCAACAGACATATCGATGATCGACAGACGACGGTGGCCGAATCCTATTGATCCATCCATTGCGATCCATATTCCACCGCCATCAGGCCCGCGACATACCATTGTATCTCTCATCGTGACGAGATAATCTTCCGATATTTTGAAAGAACTATCTTGGAACGTGAGTGCTCCTACTATGCCACACATATTGTAATCCTTGGATCTTCTATAAATGTAAAAATAAAACTTTTAATACCCATTGGATGAATGCTTAAAATATAGGTATTCTACTATGTAGATATTTTTTAGCATATTTTCTTTCATCCTCATCAAAAACCCGAAAAACATATAAGAGAAATGGAAATAAAATACACAATGCAACTTTGATTAAAATAGTCATTACATCCTGAATGCCAATTCCGGGGAGAATGAAATAAAAAATGGAATAGAATATGATAATACCAATCACTCTTAGAAAAGCATTCACTTCGTAATGAATGTAAAAGTATTTCTGACAATAATAATACATGAATAAGAGAAGAACACCATTTGAAACACAGCTGGCAAGCGCTGATCCATACATCCCGAGAAACGGTATCGTACTGTAGTTGAGACTGATGCTGACAACGGCACCCGTTACTACAACGATAGTTGCGAGGTACGTTTTTTCCACTATATCGATGGCAATGCTCAAATTATAATAGAGTCCGTAAAAGATACTTGAGAGAAGGATGGGGCCAACGATGCCACTCGCGTCGACATAGGATGCATTCGATACCGCTAAGACGATCTCCTTCGAAAAGTAAAAAATACACATGGAAAGATATATGAGAATCAGAAGGAAATACTTGATGATCTTAGAGAATGTTTTTTTAAAGTGATCCTCTTTCGCAATAGACAGGGCGTATGGCACGATGGCAGTTGAAAACGGAGTAACAACTCCGATCATCACGATTGACCCGATCTTATTCCCGTAGGAATAAAGGCCAACTTCCGTTGGAGTAAGAAAATGATTCAGAAAGAAGCGGTCAGAGAGATTGAGAAGGAGGAAAAACAAGTTTACAACATAGATAGGACTGATGAAAACGAAAAGTTTTTTTAAAATGACCGCGGAAAAAGAAAAGCCAATGAATCTGGAGAACCATCCAAGTACAATCACCGTGATAACGATTAGCACGGTAAGATTTCCGATAATGATCCCGGAATAATTCCAGTGGAGTACGGCGACAAAATAGACATTCGTAAGTGTTAGGAGTGTCACCTTAACAATTTGCGCGAAAGCAAAAAAAACCGGTTTCCTTTTCGCCCGCATGAACGAAAAAATGAAGCTTCCAAAGGCAGACAAAAGACCTGTGGCTGTAACCATTGTAAATAAGTACGAATATTTAGTGCTGCCGAAAAGAACCTGAGAGAACTGGCTTACCATTGGAAGCGTGATCGCGGCGAGAACGATAATAAAAAGAGTTTGAGTCCAAAAGCAAGTGTTCATGACCATCCGTTGTTCAGCTTCGTCCTTCGCCATCAGGTAATAGCGAAACAACCCAGAGCTTAGACCAAAGACGGCGGTAATTTCAATGATAGACTGAAACACAGAAAAAATTGCAAGATACCCGTAATCTTCCGGCGTGAGGAATTTCGTATACAACGGCAATAATAAAAATGAAACGATGCTCCCTGCTGCACCGCCCACCCCATAAATAATTGTCTCTTTTGAAATTGATTTTAACTGATGTAGCAATCTTGTACACTCTCAGCCGTTTGTCTATCATTGTTATAATAAAAAATCAAGCTCTATATTTTTTTTCCACCACCATCATGATGTTAGCATGAAATAATTCCTTTTGGGAGCCAAATTTCCAGAACAGTGTATCCAGTGATGCACAGAGCCACCGCGGTATACCAATTTTCTGATATGCTAGAAGCGGCCGGACACGAGTTGTATCCTCAAAATAAGTAATATACGGGCCTATCTGCGAAACCATGGACAGGAGGATATCTCGAGTATAGTAATGTTTATGAGTCGGATCGACGTACGGTCGATAAGTGACGCGAGAATCAGGCAAGGATAATTCATCTTCTTTGGGAATTGATAGGATCACATTGTGAGACGCTATGCGCACCATTTGATGGAGAGCATCAAGATCATCATGGATATGCTCTATCACATTCCATGCGATGACACTCTCAAATTGATTATCTTTAAAAATCGATAAATCGCTTCCACAGTTAAAATGAAGTGTTGAATATTTTTTTCGAGCAGCGTAAATAAATTCTTGATTGGAATCTAAACCTTCAGTATAAATATTCCGTGAATTCAAAAAAGAAACAAGTTCACCTGTATTACACCCTATGTCGAGTGCTGATTTATTACAGAAGCGGAGAATTTGATTGCTCTTCCATTCATCTAATACACCGTCAAATTTAAACGGTTCAGCAGGCATAGGATTTTTCCTCGGCTAGAAGTGAATGACACACGCGTTCCACATAAGAATAGGGAATCTTAAAGTAGGTTGGTAAGCTGATCCCTTTAAGGGATATTTCACTTGAATTAATACAAATGTTCTTTGAATATCTTTTATAAATCTCCATTTGATGAAGCGGATAGAACATGGGACGAGTTTCAATGTAATTCAAAGCCAATTTCTTGATCACCTCATCACGGTTTTCTATCAAACAGGTGAATAGCCAGTTAACCGATTCAACCTTTTTCGTATCCTTCCGTAATGTGATTAATTTATTTTTTTTAAATTCAGTGTCATACCAACTCTTGATAAGATTGCGCTGGGTAATTATCTCATTGATCTCTTCGAGCTGCGCAAATCCCATCGCCGCTTGAGGATTCGTCATTCGATAATTGTACCCCACTACATCATATTGATATTTATTCTGACGGTTCATTCCATGGTCACGTAAAATGATCATCTTCTCATAAAGATGATTATCATCCGTCACACAGATTCCACCTTCTCCAGTAGTGATTATTTTATTTCCATAAAAACTGAACGTTCCAACTACACCAAAACTACCAACCTTCTTTCCGTCGAATTCAGCGCCATGAGCTTCTGCAGCATCTTCAATAATTTTCAGATTATACTTTTCACCGATTTTCATAATTTCATCCATATTGCACGGATAACCATATAAGTGAACAGGGATGATAGCTTTCGTTTTTGTCGTGATGACTTCAATAATCTTTTCAGGTGAAATATTCCATGTATCACGATCAATATCAACGATTACTGGAGTGGCGTGTGCATGCAGCACTGCATTAATGGTAGCGGCAAATGTTAGGTCGGGAACAATGACTTCGTCCCCCTCCTTGATACCCAGACTGACAAGCGCCAAATGAATTGCGACCGTTCCGTTTGACACAGCAACAGCGTATTTTGTTCCGATAAATTTTGCAAATGCGTCTTCAAAATCAGGAATGAAATGCCCTCTTGAACTAATCCAGTTGCTATCAATACATTCGGAGACATAAAGACGAGCATTCTTTCCCAAATAGGGTTCAATGAGAGGTACAATTTGGTGGGTTGTCATAAGTTTTTTTCCATCATATTTAATATATCTAAAATATTCTGGCTTGTTTTATTCTTATCAAAGATTTCTTCCGCCCTTCTTCTTCCTGACTTTCCCATCTTTTTTGATAATTCAAAATTCGTGAGCGTCAACTCAATATATTTCGCTAACTCAATCGCATCATCTGCCGGAAAGATGTAACCTGTCTCCCCGATAACTACTGCTTCTGGAATTCCACCGGCATTTGATGCGATCACGGGTAATTCTGAAGCCATCGCCTCTTTCATGGACAATCCCATACAGGGCAATTTGGTATTTGCCGTATTTACATAAAGATACGATTCATCATAAATAGTACGCAGTGCATTGTATGAAACGTTTTTTTGTATCGAAATATTATCTACAAGCCCAAAAGTATTCACCAACTTCGTAAATTCTGAAAGGAACCCATGATCATTACCAACAATTATAACATTTGTTTCAATGCTTTTCTTTTTCAGAATAGCCAACGCATTCAACAAACATTCCAGCCCCATTCGCACATTTATATGACCGACGAACAAAATCTTCCGCTTTGATTTAGTTTCTTCATAGGGAATAGTCCGTTTAAAATGATCGATATCTATGCCATACGGAATAACGGAAACTTTCGCTGTCGAGAGTCCGACCTTTTCTACACCACTTCCACAATATTGACTTGATGCCATCAAAATGTTGGCATTTTTCAATATTTGATTGTATAACTTTTCATGTTTTGAAATATGAATGGTATCCGCCTGAAGTTCACCAAACACAGTCACAGAATAACAAATCTCAGTAAAAAAATACTTTCTTATAAAATATGCGTACATCCCTTCTGGAAATGTATGATAGGCGGAGAGAGTGGTGATACCATCATTTCGGATAGTTTTAATGAGTTCGATAAGTGTGAGGACTACCTTGAATGGAAAGAGAAATTCTTGGTCCCCTTTTCCATAGAATTTCACCGTCTGAAAAAGGACTATAGTAAATCTATTGAGGTACCGTACGAAGCAGAACAGCGAAGAGAGATGAGAGAATAATTTTCCCCTTCTCTTCTGTGAACGCAAGTGGAGATAACCTTCATCATTCGAAAGGTCCCTCTGGTATATATCAAATACATAAAAATCGCGTTTTGCATCAGCAAACACCTTAAAGAGATCATAAAGATGCGAGGCAATACCTCCAAACGGTGGAGGAAATGATCCTAAAAAGAGAATTTTTGTTGTTCTCATTTTGCGATGATCTGTGCGTAGAATTTCCGTTATGTCTATTTCAGTTAGTTTTATGGAGCAACAGCGAAAGTGATTTCCATCGTCTGAATCATATCCCATAATTCAATAGGCCAAGGACTAGATTGCTTAAGCGTTTGATAAAGAATATCCAATTCTTCTAAATGACCTTTTTCACTAATTGATGTTGAAATTGGATTCAATGTCAGACCATGACCGATCAATGATTTATAATCATTCATGATGATTGTTTTTTCATCAAAATGAATTTCCATAAATTCTTTGGGGATCTCCCGACTCCCGATGGCAAAATAATCAATGGTGCAGATCGATCCTTCGTCGTATTTCAAGATGATTGATTTATTATCACTGCTGCTGTACTTCGACGTTTTCGGTGTCATCGATTCGACACTTATACTAACGACTTTCGTTCCAATAAAATATGTCATCAGGTCAATAATATGACACGCTTCGCCCACAATTCGACCGCCGTGTTCATGCACCCAATGATCGAGAGGGATGTATCCTGCATTCATGCGATAGCGGATCACCATTGGATTTATTCGTTTATCGATATGTTTTTTTATTTCACAGGCATATCTGCTAAATCGCCGATTGAAACCGACTAGCAGTAAGGGTTTGACTATATCTTTATTGCTGTAAAAGGCTTTGATTTTATCAAGATCCTTCTGGTTAGTCGCTAACGGTTTTTCCACAAAGACATTTTTTCCAGCTTGTAGTGCCTGTAGTGCCAATTCAGCGTGAGAATCATGCTGAGTTGAGATAAATATCAGATCGATATTGGGGTCGTTGAGGACATCAGCATAATTCGTAGTGGCAAACGCCGCCTTATATTGCTCGGCGATAGTCTTAGACCTATGGCCAACGCGGTCCAGAACAGCATACAGTCGATACTTTTCCTTCAGTTTTTTCATATTCGGCAAATGCATTCCCGTTGCGAAACTGCCAACACCTACGAGGGCAACATTGACAATATCATTCTTCACCTCCACAATGCCTGTCTGTACTTTTCTCTCATGATGGAGATACTCTACCAATTCGGATTCTTCCGGTTCTCCGTATTCCAAAATTACCATCAAGGGACGTTGAACGGAACTTTTTAGCGATTCAAATGCTTTCGTCACTTCTTCAATTGGAAAAATCCGACTAATTAGTTTTTCAAGCTTAATCGCTCCGGTATGAATAAGGCGCAGATATTCTTCCATGTTCCGATTTTCTGTCCACCGGATATATGCATAAGGATAATCCAATCCCTTGTCTTCATAATTTTTATCATATCGACCTGGACCGTATGAAGTAGAGATCAAAAAATCTAGTTCTTTCGCATACATGTCTTCCCTATTAATCGTCATACCTACGACCCCAACAAGAACGACACGTCCCTTTTTCTTGCACATTTGGAATGCTTGAGAAAGCGGTTCACTACTGGTTGTCGATGCGGTAAAGAGAACTGCATCAGCACCGAATCCACCCGTATAATTCTCAACCACTTTTACTGGGTCTTCTTTTTTGGAATTGATGACGATCTCAGCCCCGATCTCTCTAGCAACATCCAGGCGTACCGAGTCGATATCGACGACGATTACACGCACTCCCGAATGACGAAGTATCTGCACTGAAAGCAAACCAAGAATACCAGCCCCGATAACGACACAGTACTCTCCGATCGCGATATTTGCCCGGCGAACTCCTTGCATCGCTATACCGCCCAAAGTTACCGTAGATGCTTCTAAAAATCCGAGATTTGCCGGAATATGCATTACTAATTGTTCTGGTACATCAACATATTCAGCATGATTCGCCAATCCGGCGCCCGCTGCCGCAATTTTGTCGCCGACTCTAAAACGTGTTGTCCTCTCACCAACACCGATGACAATTCCCGAGATGGAATATCCTGTCGGATGACCGGAATCCAGTTTGCCCATAATTTTCTTATATGATCTGGCAATTCCATCTGATCGAATCATGCTAATTGCTTTTGAAACATTTGAGGGTTGTTCCATAGCTCTCGTAATAAGTGATTTCCCACTTTCAACAACACCACTCATTTCAGTGCCTGCAGATATGCAACTATTAACTACTTTAATAAGAACACTCCCCTTTGAAACGACAGGGGCGGGCATTTGTTCAGCGAATACTTTACCTTTTTTTATGATTGCTTGTTTCATAGTCTAGTTTGTAATTAAATTTTTGGGGGAAGTAAGATATCTACAATTCTTTCACTTGCATGGCCATCCCATAATTCTGGAATTGTCCCCATTTTTATTTTTCCGTTTAGTATTTCTTTTGCAATAACTTGTATTTTTTTCCAGTCAGTGCCGAGCAAATGGTTTGTCCCAACTTCGACCGTGATCGGGCGTTCAGTATTTTCTCTTGCTGTCAGGCATTGCACTTTTAAGAATGTGCATTCTTCCTGAATGCCTCCGCTATCAGTAATCACAAGTTTCGCGAAGTTCATTAATGCAAGGAAATCTATGTAGCCCAACGGATCAGTTACAATGATATTGTTAGAAATCAAACTATTTAATTCATATTCATTGATATTTTTTTTTGTCCGCGGATGCATCGGAAATACAACAGGATATTTCTGTGAGAGAATATTCAAAGTGTTAAGGATTGTTTCCAAATTATTTTTTGAATCAACATTGCTCGGTCTGTGCAGAGTCACAAGAATAAATTCATCTTTTTTAATACCCAGTGTAGTGAATATAGGCGAGCATGCTATCTTTGGGAGATAATGCAAAAGACTGTCAATCATAACATTGCCAACAAAATGAATTTTTTCTTTATTAATTCCTTCATGTAGTAAATTTTCTATACCTGACGACTCTGTAACAAATAAATAATCCGAAAGTGTATCCGTTATAATCCTATTTATCTCTTCTGGCATAGTCCGATCATGACTGCGTAATCCAGATTCCACATGTGCTAGCTTAATGTTTAGTTTAGACGCCACGAGACTACATGCGACAGTTGAATTTACATCGCCGTACACAATGATAAGGTCGGGCTTCTCTTCGAGCACTACTTTCTCAAATCCAACCATTACTCCAGCTGTCTGTTCGGCGTGAGTTCCCGAACCGACACCGAGATAAAAATCTGGTTTCGGCAAATCCAATTCATTAAAAAACACCTTTGACATTTTTTCATCGTAATGCTGCCCGGTGTGGCATAGTATATGCCTGACTTCATGACGATGTGAAAGCAATTCTTTATAGATTGGAGCTGCCTTCATAAAGTTTGGCCGCGCTCCAACAACAGAAATTATTGTTTTCAATGATTTATGCTTTATGAACGAGTGAAGAAACCGTATGTATTAAATTACGTGTATCAACGATAGGTATATTAAGCGATAACAAATCCATGGTCTTATAAATATCATGCGCTGTGGTAATTAAAATCAGATCATAATCTTTCGATATATCTACAGATTTTTTGCCTATAAACTGAGGGTGTTCCCGAGTCGGCTTAATAACCGGTATGAACGGGTCATTATATTCAACTATTGCACCCTTTTTTTCTAATTTTTCCATTAAAAAATAACTTGGCGATTCACGATCATCATCCACATTCGCCTTGTATGCCAAACCAAGCATTAATATTTTAGAGCCTTTAAGAGATTTGCCAAATTCATTCAACACATCCATCACTCGACTTACGACAAAATCAGGCATAGAAGTATTAATTTCACCGGCTAATTCAATAAAACGAGTATTGACGCCATACTCCCTCGCTTTCCAAGTGAGATAGAACGGATCAATAGGGATGCAATGCCCGCCAAGCCCCGGTCCGGGATAGAATGGCATATACCCAAACGGTTTTGTTTTTGCCGCATCAATTACTTCCCAGATATCGATTCCCATTTTCATAAATGTTACTTTTAATTCGTTCACCAAAGCAATATTTACGCTTCTGAAAATATTTTCCATGAGCTTCGTTGCTTCAGCAACCCGAGTTGAGGATACTGGGACAGTCTTTACAACGATTTGTTGATATATCTTCTCAGCAACCGCCAATCCATCCAAAGAAGTGGCACCTACTACTTTCGGAATAGTTTCTGTGCGATAATCGCGATTATTCGGGTCTTCTCTTTCTGGTGAATATCCGACATAGAAATCTCTATCAACTCTCAATCCGCTTTTTTCTAATATCGGGACAACAACCTCCTCAGTAGTCCCTGGATATGTTGAAGATTCCAATACAATGAGTTGTCCTTTCCGAATATGAGGATACACCGATTCACATGTTTTAACAATGTATTCCATATCCGGTTCACGATTCTTATTGAGAGGTGTAGGAACTGCTATGAGAATCGCATCGCAATCAGCTACTTTGGAAAAATCAGTTGTAGGTATAAAGAGGTTCGAATTAATCGCTTTCAGGATTCGTTCTTCTGGTATATGCTTGATATACGACTTCCCATTTCTGATAGTATCAATTTTCTTCTTGTCAATATCTATGCCAATTGCTCTAAAACCTTTTTCTATAAAGCATAAGATCAATGGAAGACCTACATATCCCATCCCCACCACACCGACTGTGAAATCTTTTGATTCAATTTTTTTTAGTAATATTTCTTTCATTCCTTACACCTACCCCCGACTAATTATTTTGTGCTCTATTTATTTTCCAAATCCCATCAGTTTATTACTTATCCCTTCTTAATCTTCTCAATCGTATCATGCACCTTTTCTCTTCCTATCATCCATCCGGCAGAGCACAGGAACGAGAAGAAGAGAATGAGAGCCAGTGTCATCACCCGTTTCGGACCTGTCTTAACAACCGGATCCTTAGCATATTCCCTAACATTCACCACTGGTACATCTTTTACTTCTGCCAACTTCACAAGTTCAAGCTGCTTTGTTAGTTCAATAAAAATTGTTTGCTGAATTTCGACATTCCGCATCAATCTACTTTGCTCTAGCAATAACTCTGGAGACTGTGCTATTTGTCTATTTTTCTCTCTAAAAGATTTCAAAGCATCTTCACTCGATGTCAAAGTATCTTTGATCTGTTGAACTCTAGAAACAAGATATTTTCTTTGCTCGGTTGCAAAAGATTTCCTTTGTGTTCTTACGTATTTATCGAGCGAGATTACTAAGGTATTTGCTACATCTGCAGAGAGTTTAGACTCCGGCATTTCCACAACCATTGTAAGAATTTTGGTTTTAAGTTCATAGCTTATAGATATATTTCCTTTGATCAACATTTCATACATTTTTAAAAACATTTTTCTATTTTGCAGAGTATCAGGAAGGGACTTGTCTGGTTTGATATCGAAATATTCTACCAAATTAACGGGTTTATCATATTCTTTTGTTTCATACTTACGATAGATCACCTCACTCAATACAGTTTCACTCATAATGAGGTTTTGATAGATTTGCGTCGATACATCTCCCCCAACATTCACTCCGGCCATCGCAGCAAGTCCGGAGAACTGTCCAAGCATATCAGAGCTCTTATTGCCAAAATCAGGAAGGATCGTGACTGTACTTTGATAATATGGATTTACAAGAAAATACAGAATGATAATTGTAATGATTCCTACTCCGCCATTTACCAACACAAGCTGTTTCCGCTTGCTCCAGAGTAAAGCGATAGAAGGTTTAATCTTAATGATAAAATCCGCGAGTACATCAACAAAAGATTTTGGTAATTCTTCGTTCTTTTCTTCCATAGTTGCTTTCAATATTCTTCTTCATTAAATATTTCATCAATAATGATCCGATCATTCATCCGATATCTCTCGTCTCTATTTTGTTACTTGCACGATTGCTATCATCATTGTCGCCAAACTTGCCATAATAGTTGCCCAGCTTGTGACAATTGACAATGTTTTGTCCTCTCTTTCAATTTTCCTTGGAACACTGATGATTGTGCCGCCAGGGATCTCCGGACTAGGAAGGATGAACCATCCCTGTTCCCATTTCTTTCCATTCGGCAGTGTCACATAGACCCTGTCTTCATCACCAGTCTCTTTCAATCCGCCGGCCTGGCCGAGGTAGTAACTGAGACTTGCACCTTGCTTGTGAGCAACAGCAGCAGGCATGAAAACTTCACCCCGAATGTAAATTAAATCCTGTAAAGGGGAAATATTGATCGAGTCTTCATGTAAAACGGTTATATTATCAAGTGATTGCGTATCAGCAAGAGCTTTCACAAAATCAATAGATACCAACCCAGCATTTTTCCATTTTCGAAACAAACTTGAACCTTCTAGATACGCTCCAGGCCTCAATCCTCCCGCACGCCTAATGATACTGGATAGTTTTTCCCCTTCATTTTGCAGAGCATACGCACCCGGATACAAAACATAGCCCCAGATACCTACAACCCGTTGTGTATTATATTTCGGATTTGAAGGAATCATGAGATGATCGAAATCATGAAGGACAAAGTGCTTGCAAAAGTCATCTTCCCAATAATTCTCTGAAACATTAAACTGCTTCACCAGGCTCAGTGCTCCGATTACACTTGTGTCTAAACGAGCCAGCTCCCAGCCCTGACTCGATGCACCCTCAGTCAGACCTCCTGCCATCACAATGAGATCTGCTATCGTCATACTATCTCTCCGCGGATATTGGCCTTGAGACCTGACAGAGCCCCCCACACTTACAGAATGTTCAGGAAAGAATAGACTTTCCTTATATAAGGCAACTGAATCCTCATTTTTCAACTCTACGTTATTATGGATGTCGTTCACTAGTGCAAGCCGTGGATTAAAAGAAATTACTTCATGACGAAGGTTGGGCAGCAATCGAAATAGCATCCCCTGTTCAGAGAATGTGTTTCGATCTAAACTATCTGCTTCCATGATTAAATCCTTGATACGCATCCCCGGTTTGAGCTCAAAGATACCAGGTTTTTTTACACTTCCTGTAATCGTCACGCGATTTTCCGGTATGGTATCCACCTTAAACACTGTCACTACGTCTCCATCCTGCATCTCGAATTTACTGGTTTCGAGCTCCTGATGCGAGGTAAACCGAAGATCAAAGTCTAAAAAATTGTGAGTATACTCTTTACGTTCATTAAATGGTATCATCCGTTCAATATGCGTCCGATCGATGTAAGCGTTAAATCGTAATCCACCTGCAAACCCAATAACATCGCCAAATTTTTCTGATTCACTCAACTCATAAATTGCGGGTCGTACTACAAATCCTACAAGAGCAACCCGCTTGCCCGCCGGTTTTATAAACACAATATCCCCATCCTGTAAACGAATATCCTTCGACTTATCCGGACGTAATGCATAATCATAGAAATCTAACGTTTCAAAGATCTTTCCTCCACGTACGATCTGGATGTTTCGAAGGGATCCATTCATGGTCGGCCCGCCAGAAAGGTATAATGCATGAAGCGCTGTGGACAACGATGAAAGTGAATATCCACCGGGTTTCTGCGCTTCTCCAAGGACAAATATCTGAAGAGTTCTCAGTTTGCCGAGAGATACATCCAAGAAAGAAGTCGCTCCCGATTCTCCATTGTGAAGGCTCGAGTAGACAGCACTCATGCGCCGTAACATCTTGTCCCGAAGCTGCTGGATGGTCATACCGCTTGCATGGATGGGGCCGACATCAGGAATGACAATACTTCCTTCTCTATTAACCGGTATTTGAAAATTCAATTTGGTTTCGCCCCACATTGAGATCGTAACCTCGTCACCGGGTCCAAGAACATAAGACGGAGGCGTTGCTACATTCACAACCGGTTGGAATGTCGATGCTGAATACTGAAAGATATTATACCCAAACGGTCGAAGGATTAATGGAATTCTTCCTTCAAATCCGGGAACCGGTAGTGTGTCTTTCTTTTGAATTGTGACTTCACCTCGCGCAACCGATACCGGTGGTGCAACTCGCGTCGTGTCGGTAACACCTGGAGTCGGAGTTTCACCGGGTACCGTTTGCATATTCCTAAGATAATCTTCAAGATTAATATTTAATGCAGAAGCCCGATTAATCGCCTCTTCCTTCGATATTCCAAGTTCTTTCAACTTACGGTCAATCTCTTCCGGTGTTAAACGCTGAAGGGCAGATTCAGCCTGAGTTTTCGTTTGAGCTACTAAGCGAACTCCGGTGCCCGCTAGCCATATGGATACAATTAAGCAGAATGTAATATTGTGTTTATTCATTGCAGATCCCTTTGGCATCTGTACATACATTGAAGGAGAGATTCGCAGTCATTTGATTTATGATTTTGAATATTTTTGAATCTGCGCATTCTTGTTCTTCATCCGATGAGATGAGGACAATAGATTTTTAAGCTTACAATGCAAATTTTGAATTTCTTCTGACACAATTTTAACATCACCAATGACGGGCATGAAATTTGTGTCACCATCCCAACGAGGAACAAGGTGGAAATGTATGTGCTTATCAATACCCGCACCTGCGGTTCTACCTAAATTAGCACCGAAGTTAAATCCTTGCGGTTTGGAAGTTCTTTCAAGCGCTTTGATGCATTTCCCAGTTACCATCATAATCTCTCCATGTTCTTCACTGGAAAGCTTTGCAAAGCGAGAAGTATGCCGGTACGGCACAACCATCAAATGGCCGCTGTTATAAGGGAATTTATTAAGGACAACAAAGCAAAATTTTCCACGCAATACTATAAGGTTCTCATCATCTGACGTCTCTTTCAGCATGGTACAAAAAAGGCATCCATGTGATTTTTTTGTCTCACTGAACGTTTGAATATACGCTGAACGCCAAGGGGAAAAAAGACGCTTCATCTTAAGACCAGTGAATAAAGAATAGTAATGATTATTTGCCCGCCGCAGTGCAAAAGTGCTCGGGCACAAAGGCGGGAAGAGTAAACCCTATAACAAATTACAAATTGAGCACTTCATCAGCAATTTATGAAACAAATCCATTCGAATCAAGCTGGCAGAATTCTACAATTCATATTTAACTTGAAGCGTCGGCACAAACTCTATTAGGTTTCCATAAATTCTTCTTGATTGAACATGCCCCTGCAATTGAATCCTATGATTAATCTTAGAGGCATTCAAAGCTGCTTCAAGCGCGCTGAAAACGTGATTCGCAACGATAACATACGAGACAGTGGTGGCAATATTGTAAAAGCTGTTTGCTTCACCTCTCATATTACTGTATTCTATAAATCGCGGAGAGACATTACCGATCCCGTTATTTGCAATGACATCGGCTTTTGTATATGCGGTTGCATCATCCCATCCACCGCCAAACTGTGAATATTTTCCAATCATTTCATAATACTGCTGATCACTGTACGGCGCAAGTTTATGCGTAAAGCCTGTCGGCGGATCGGTCTGTGCTATCTGTTCCTCAACGGTATTTAATTCATCCCAATTAACTCTTTCCCAGGAATGAAGACTCAGATCCTGATTGATATTGATTGTTCTGCCAAAGTTTATATTGATCCAATCAGCATACTGCACAACCGACCAGTGTTCATCCGCATAGTTTTGGAACGCATCTGTCTGCCGATCACCTTTTTTTTCATACGCAGCATAGATAACCCACGTTAAAACTTCTGCACCAAAAAAAGCCGCACTTTGCCAGTAACTTTTCGTATAGAATTGTCCTACGCCTGGTATAACAGCCGAAAACAATCCGGCAGCTAACGGAAAATACTTATTCTTCGCAACCAAATTACCATTGGAATCAGAACCATCGATATCTTTCATCTGATTTTCTTGCATAACGAAATCATTTTGTAAATTCCCCGTGAGGAATGTTTTGCTGGATTTATATGTCGGGAGATGAAGATATTGGCTGAGAGAAATGGTTGTGATAAATAGCGCTAAGAGTCCGGTTATTAAAATTCGATATTTCATGATTACCTCATTAATTGCCGGGGCATGATGTCGTTTAATTCAAATCCAAACAACACGCCCAAATAGAAACGCCATTCGTGGCCGTACGTGACTGTAGTGGTATTGATATCCTGGACATTCCGAGAAAATTGATCTAAACCATACGCACCTGAAAAAAAGATGCGTGTTGGATAGGCATAGAAGGAAAATGTTTCAAGCCGGAGTTCGAAACCGGCATCCTGCTTCCAAAAATTATCAGATGCCGTTTCACGAGGCCATGCATTTCCTATATCGTAAAATACGGAACCGTAGAGTTTGGAAAAATAAATTTGAAGAACTCGAAAATCTAATTGAGTGGCAATCGGGAATCTATATGTTGCGTTCAGTGTCACTGTTTTATTTCCACCGAGCGCATAAAATGAATAACCGCGCATTCCAATGAACCCGCCTGCATAGTAATCGAAAAACTCGTCAAGAGGAGGTCCCAATATGCCGGAGGCATTTACTGTGAACGAAATCGTGTGCCGCGGAAAAGGTAGAGCAAGGTGTTCATTCCACGCCAGTTCAAATCTCGAAATATTGTACTTCGTGTAGACAGGAACTCGAAACCCTCCGGATGTCGAAGTAGAATCTGTTGGATTAAACTTGTCCATCTCAAGAAAATATTTCATCGAGAAAGATCTCCCGACCGGATTGATGTCTTTATCCAAGGAAGGAAGAATACCATCATATCTCAACTGGAGGGAGAAGCTATTGCCGATAAAATACGTTGATCCTGTACCAGGAATTACCTGGTTATTTTTTGGATCGCCCGGAATTTGATAAAACCAACTTCCAAAATCCTGACTGAACCGGCTCAATGAATAATTCAATTTTACATCGCAATATTCCGAAAACATTTTTTGTTTGAGTGAAAAATCGAATTCTGAAAGATTATAAGTGACATCAGCGTCAAAATACAAGGGATCCGGATTGCCCGGAAATGAAAAAGACACATTCCGTGTTCGGGTAATATTGTAAACTTCAAGCGAGGCTGTCGGGTCCAATCCTAATTGATACAGGATGGGCAAACGGCCGCTATATTGGAGTACCAAAAAAAGATCTCTTTCTAATTTTCTATTTATATCGGCGCCGCCGAAAATACTTAATTTATCTAACACATCGGAAGAAGTAAAATAGAATCCCGGCTTCACAACATCAAGTCCGCTGCTGTTTTTATTATACGTGTCGATCCGAAGCAGCGGAATAATGGAGAGGCTGGTGAAGACTGAACGATAGGGTCTTGCTTGAAGCATGGATTTGTTTTCCGAGAGCGAATGCACACTGCGTGCCGGCGATGCCTCCTCTCCCTGTTTCATCTCGATGATGCGTCTGTAAGAAATCTGTGTATTGAACGACTCTCCTGCTGTGTCCTTTCCTGAAACTAATGGTACTGGAACACTGGTCATATCCTGTCGAAGCAGTGCAATTTTATATCCGCTGGAGGTATACGTAACGTATGCGACATCCCCTTTGTTATTGACTGTGGGAAGAAAGGCGCTGCCGAGAACATTTGTAATTTGCTGTTCGGACTTTGTGCGCAGATCAAGCGAATAGATGTTAAAAATTCCGCCCCGATCCCACGAATAGAAGAGTGTTGTATCTGAAGCAAAGAAAGGATTACGACAATCGCCCGTGTGAATCAATTCACGGAAATTGTTCCCGTTTGAATCGATAAGTGCGATGGATTGATTATGAGCTGTGGAATATCCGAATGCAATTGTTTTGCTGTCTTTTGACCACCCGGGAGTATACACCTGTTCTCCATTTTGGAAATGTGTCAAACGGGTTATGTTCTTTCCATCGGCATCGCAGACACCAATGTTGAGCGTGCCGTCACCATCGGTCGTAAAAACAAGTTTTTTTCCATCGACCGAAAATTTTGGATTCATTGCCCGCAGTCCATAAGTTAACCGCTCTTCCTTCTCTTTCGAAAAATCGAATCGGAACAAATCGCTGTACCCCGACCAATGAGGATTCTCCCGGGTAATTTGTGCATAGTAGATACATTTATTGTCGGGAGAAAATGAAAGAGACGAGCGGATCAGTGATGATGGCGCTTCCGGCAGCATCAATTTTGAAGTTTTCGTTGCAACGTCATACAGATAAATTCTGCTGCCCCAACGATCTGTCTCTTTATTTGAAACGTATGCAATTTTGGAACCATCCGGCGAGAAGACAGGATAGAAATTCCCGAATCCTTCCTTTTCAATAATTTCTCCATCTTTTCGCGTTGGATTCAGAGAGTCTGCAAGATGTCTGTATACCGTTGTCTTTTCTGTCTTCCATTCTTCATAAAGCTGGTTTCCGGTTTTTCCAAGGACCGCTTCCAGTGCACCGTCGATGGTAATGCGAAAAGGAGCAGAGAGTTGTCTCGATATTGCTTGAAGTTTATCAGGGCCGTATTTCTGCCCGATATATCCTACGAGAGAGAATCCGGCATTGTATACAGATTCATTTCCGAGACTATTTTTACCGAAGAACGCCATCTCATTCCAAGTGAGCGGGTTTCCATCTATCATATACATCCGTAAGATCATATCACGATGAGAATCCCAGGTATCATATCCCAGATCTGGATTGCTGTACTGAGCAACACCTTCAGCAAACCAGGGCGGGATAACAAATCCTGCTAAAGGATATGAAACAATAACATTGGGATACCCATAGAGGACATCCGGGCGACTTTCTTTTTCATATCCAAGCCATTGGAAATAAAATCCCGGTACCTTCCTGCCGAACTTCATGGTTGTTTGAATTTGAATGATATGTGTAAACTCGTGCGTTACCACACTCCACAACCAGGGATGAGTACCGCGCAATTCAAAATCTAATGCAGGTGCATAGATGACAATTTTATTATCAAAGAAATATGCCCCGCCGTTCGAGTAATCGTCGTGATCACGAATGATAAAACTGACTTTCTGATCCGGTTCGTGGTCGTACATGGAAGTAACGGGGCCATAAACGCTTTCAGCGATGGTTGCTACTTCGCGTCCCGTCCGTTCTGCACCATTATGGAAATGAACGAGAAAATGTTCCGTCTCAATCGTTTTCCAATCTAATTCAGGATGATTGTAATCCTCCTGAGAGACAGTTATCGAAGATGTAACAACATTACATATGAGTATCAAAAATAAAACCTGCTTCAATCACCCTCGCTTTTATTTAAAATCACGCCTAGAAAAACGTACTTTATTTCACCACGGCTATCTTGATAAACACTACTTCACTCTTGGTTACACCACGCGCATCAACGCGAGCAAGATAGACTCCGCTCTGAATATTCGAGACATTCCATGTTACTTCATTGTCCATTCCTGCCGTTCCTTGCCCTGTCAATTCTGTTATCTTCACACCTGAAAGGTCAAGAATGGTGATCGTGACATTCGCATCCTCAGCTGTAAAGTACCGAATTTGTGTTGATTGGCCATAAACAGGATTCGGCCAGTTATATACGCGTGACTTTGGAAAGAATTCTATACTCGCTGAAATAAATGGTGAAACACTCACCTCCGCGTTGCTGTGCCGCTCATCTCCCAAATGCTGCCACCACGTTAACGAGGCTGATGTTGCCGAGCTCGAAGTAAGGTATGCATCGAATGAACCGTTTTCGGAAAGAATGGCTATACCCAATTTGTTAGATGGACTTGTATAAGCCATGGGAAATGCTTTTCCCGGAGAAGTTACTTCCACAGGGAAACCCGATAATAATTTTCCGTTTCGATCGTACACCCACATCTCGCCATCATTTGTCAGGAGAATAACTTCTTGTTTGGCATCGCCGTTGAAATCCACGACAAGCGGTGTTCCTGTAAATTCCAAGCCGTTTCGTGCTTGGATTGGGAAACCGTCAAGCATAGAACCGATGCGATTAATTACTGAGAGAGAATTTACGGATTGGATTATAGCGTCTTTTTCCCCATCTCCATCAATATCAGCTATAGCAAGCTCTTGAATTCCAGAACCCGGAATACTGATTTCATAATTCTTCAGGGATAAGGATTGATCAAAAGAGATTATTCTGTTGCCATTCTTTTCTGCTGAGATGAGATAATTTCCTTTTCGTGATACGGCCGCCGCAAGCATCCAGCCGTCTTGTGAAGCGGGCAACGCTATCGAGTCGTGTTCGCTATAAATCTTATTGCCGGAAGTACAAAAATATTCTTCAGGCTTCGATAGTGAAGGCGTTGGCAAGAGAGCAAGGGAAGATATTGGTGCATTTGCCACGGAACGCTGAGAAATTAAATCTCCGTTGACATTAAACTCAAACACTTTCCCTGAATATGTTCCAACAAGAATCGATATATAGATATTTCTTGCTGCAAAACATGGTGATGTCGTAAACCTTTGATTTATTGTGTGTGCAAACCGTTGCACACTATCATATACACCTTGATTGTTGAGTGAAGTAAGATGAAAAATGTTAATCGTGCTATCCTGAACGCAGGCTGCAATTTCACTGTCCGTTTGCTGATATACGGCAATGCCATTGGCAGTTTCAGATGGTACTAAGATACCTGTCGGATCTCCTAATAAACTTTGTCCATTGTTTTGGAGCGCATAAATTCCATTGCTTGTCGGAAGATAGAGATGATTTTTTGTTGAAGTCGGGAATGATGTCACAACCGTGTTTTTAAATGCTCGGCGCATCAAAGAATCCCGCTGAAACACCAGGTTTCCAAATTCCACTGTGAGTGTCATGCGTGGTGACCGTACACTAAAATTCTTCAGAGTCACTACACTTGCAGCAGCAGAAAAGCTATTGCTATTCGGAAAAGATTTCTGATCAAAGATATTTTTATAAGGCGTTGCATTATTTTCTGCAAACCAGCAATCTAACGGGCTTCCGTTTTCTGGTCCGGAGCCTGGTTCCGACAGGCCGATATCTTTTGCACCGTCAGCCTCTTCCAAATCGACGCCTCGGTGATTCGGATTCGTGTTAACGGAATTAGTACTTAATCCCGCTTGAATGACACTTTCGTCAATGTGCCAGATAAGTATTCCGCCTCCATCATTTTCATGAGTCGTGTCGGTATAGCCGACGAGCGCCCAATCAAAGTTGCTGACATCGACGATAGATCCGCTGATGAGGCTATCGGTATACGTATTGAAGCCCGGAGTATCCTGGTCAAAATGACGCCAGAGGGTATCCCCGTTCGCATCCGCAATCTTGACATCGACACCCGTCCCTTTGGGATTTCTATTTCTGTTTTCTACGATGAAATATTCCGATGACGTTATAGGAATCTTATAGACTGTGTCTTGCTGCATTGGATATTTTAATCCGACTGCCGGCACGGATAGAGTTGTGGAATTTCCAATAATGATCGGTGTAACCCATCCTAAAAACATCTTTTCCCATGCGCTTGGCTCCGGTGGAAAGAGTCCGCTGTATGCAAAGATCGCTGCGCCATCCATCAATCCAAACTGTCCGATACCGGAACTTCCCGTTTTCGTATTGAATAAATCCGGCAACCCTAAATAACTTCCTACCGAAGCAGCAAACAATCCGTTGATGCTTAATTGAAGTAGCGTCGTGCCAAAACCTGTAAGAACGTCGCGGGATTCAGTCTCCGGTAAAATAATTGTATTTTTGATAACACCATGGACAAAACCCTGGAACGATGATTGTCTCAATGCAGCTGCAAATGCAGTTGAATCCAAGTACAATGAGGGAATATCAAACGGAGTATAGTTGGGGACTAATTCAATATCCCGTCCAACCCCCGCATGAAAAATGACAAATATATTGTACTGTGAAAAATTGATTTCCGGATAGAGGGAATCTGCAATCTGCCAGCTCTCTTGTGCCAGATCAGCAAGCTCCTTATTATCGTTCGTGAATGTCGGAGGCGAGTAAAACTTCATCGGTTTCGAAAGCGTTATGCGTCTGTTCTGACCGTACACATTGCCGATGAGAGTAAGTTTTCCGTTTGACACCCTCTTGAAATAATTTCTGACAAACTGAATCTTGTTTTGGAAATACAACGAATCATGCGGCGGCGGATCAATTTGCTTAGAAGAACCAGAGGTTTGAAATGTACCATCTCCTGTCGTTTGTTCAAAAGCATCTTTTTTAAATTCTACCATAATAGCGAGCATGCGGACGGTGTCCCGCGGCGTTATTGTGGTCGTGTGTACCTGCCTGACACTCGCGAGTTTTCTCAGCGGCTGCGAGAACTCATTTCGTTTTTGTGCAACTAAATAATTGCTTATGAGGAGCAACATACACATTGCCCATGCTCGCATGAATCGAACTCCAATCGTTATGGGTACTTTTTAAGTAGCTATTTTTTACAGATCAGACGTATTCAAGAAATTCTTAGTTCTCATCACCGCCCCAGCCGATGGAAAGGGTCAGGCGTAATGTTCCGTCCAGCGGATGCTGACCTTCAAAAGCGCTCAGGTATCCAAAATCAAATGCATAGAGATCATATCGAAGACCGGCGCCGAACGTCATGAACTTTCGATTCCCTTCTCTCGGATCCTCATAGAAATATCCAGCCCGTAGTCCAATGAGCCTCGGTGAACCATACCAATATTCCAACCCAGCCCCTGCATCGAAACGGCGTATTTGTTCACTGATATTGCCGCTTGACCAAGTCGTAAAGAATGCTTTGTAGAATTCATCTGACGAAGTTCCATATCGATTTACTAATAATCGGTTTACATCTACAGTGGCAGTCATATTATTGTAATCACTTTCAATAATTTTGTATGCCATCCCAAGACGAAGATTCATCGGTAAAGGATCTGCTTGCGCTCTGTCGACATACGACATCTTAGGACCAATATTCGCAATATTCACACCAAAACTAATGCTCTTACCGAGATCAATACCTGTTAAAGGAATGCGCAAGACGGCCGGACGATACATTAATCCAACATCGAAACAAAATCCTGTCGAAGTTCCGCTTCCCTTCTCTTGTCCGGCTCCTTGATCTGCAAGATGAGAATAGATAATTCTGGCGCTTGTGCCAATACCCAATTGTTCGGTAAGCTTTGTGCTATATGTTGCGGCAACAGCCATCTCATATCCTGTAAATGTACCGATTACTTCTGGTGAATTGCTCGTCCTATTAAACTCACCAAGATTGAGATACGTTAATTGAGCGCCTACTATTCCGTCTAAATCTTCAACCGGTTGTTTGTATGCGAGATGAGCAATCCAGATATCTGATAATCCCAAACCAGGGAGCCAATTTGTGTGGGTCATTGCAAGCTCAGAACCTTTTTGGAAGGCAAGTCCGGCTGGATTCCAAAATGTAGCCCATGCGTTATCCGCCAACGCTACACCAACCTCTCCCATTCCGCTTGCTCTTGAATCCGGCACAATGAGTAAGAATGGTACTGCTGTTGTTTGCGTGGTTTGTGCCCGCATGATCTCTGGAACACAAATTCCTACGACGACCATTACAAAAATCATTTTTTTTATCATAACGTGTAATCCTCCTAAGAATAATGAATGCTGATATATTTTCTGACCAGCGTGAGTAACAAGCATGAATTTAATTTGAGATGCACATGTTCTACTATGTATTTGTTTCACGTGAGTTTGCTATCAATGGATTATCGCATGACAGCAAGCTTACCGATTGTTTCGTTGGAGCGTTGTCCGACTTTATCGTGCACAATTAATTTATAGAAATAGATTCCATTGGCAAGAGCACTTCCATCATTATCTTTTCCATCCCATGGTATTCTCACAAAGCTCTCCGCAACATTTTGCACATGGATAATTCCAATTAAACGGCCTGCAACTGAATAAATTTTTACATCAACATCTATCGGATCGGATGAGGTGCGTTGGAATGTGAACGTTGTCGAATTTGAAAACGGATTTGGATAATTCACAACATTGAGCAATCCAAAGTCGTCAGCAGTGTGAACCTCAAAAAAAGTCTCAGTTTCCGATGAATTGTTCTGAATGTCCCACGCTTTCACGCGTAATGTATATTTACCGTCGCTCAGATCACGCAATGGATAACGCACTTCTCCTTTTTTGTACGTATCAAGACTGCTGCGATAAAAATTGGAAAGGTCGAATGTCCGCTCTGGGTTACTTAAAGTTGCTGATAATTGATGTCCTACTCCAACAGTCGATACGTTAATACCGCTTTCATCATCAAGCTGCACAATAATAATCGGATTGCTTTTCACTATCCCACCAGGATGAAATGATATCGTATCCAGATACACCGCTAGAACCGGCCCTACTGTATCTTTAGCTATCGTTGTATCTACGCCGTCAATCATTACCTGTTCGGTGCTTCCAGTTCCATCCGTTTGACTGTTCCAGGCGTACATTGAAATCCGTGCGTTTTTTCCAATCGTTACGTCTTTGGGAATAGGAATAATCGCTTCATAGCGTCCATTCGTGATAGAGACATCGCCACGATACAACAAGCTGCCAGTTACTTTGAATTGGAAAAGATTATTATAAACAACTCCATCCACGATGGATATATCTTTTTGTGAATCAAAAAGTTGGATTGTGCCTATGCCATTGAATGAAGACATCAATCTATTGTTTTGTTTCACGGTACCTGCAATACGTGCACGCCCCAGGGACTTAATCTTAATTGTATCATTTGTTACTATGCTGAATCCGTTTACACTATCAACGGTAGCCTCATTCTTTGGCATTATCAGGCGAACGGTAGGATCGCCGAAAAGATGAAATTTGTTGGTATTGTTTTGATCCGAATTATTCGATTTTGCCAAAAGACACGCATCACCTAATCTTGGATTCTGTCCATCGGAATTTTTTTGTAAGAGATAATTAAACAAGGATTTATCCAGATCAAAATTATAACCATCATAAACTACTCGCGCTGCTGTAAAATCAGCAATAGCACCGCCTTGTTCCATGGTGACCAATTGTTCTCCTGCGCTCACTTCCGTTGGATTATCATACCATCCAAAGCTGCACGTTGCCGTGACAACAAAACTTAATCGTTCTTTATTGAAAAGCTGCGGCAGTTCAACTTCTCGTGTAAAGATTGATTCATGCGCCCACAACCGGTTATTGCCATGACCGATATAATTAGTAATGATCGTTCCCGAATTTAATGCATTAACAATTGCTTTATTTGCATCCGGCTTCCTGCGGCCATCCGCGCTATTCACGGTAGTATATTCAACAATATAAATTTTGTTTATTTCATAACTCTGGAGCGCACTTGTTTTAGATAATTCTTCTGAATGATCGGTATACAGTGAGCCGTCATCCCCTTCTATACCTTTTTTTCCATCATCTGCAACAAATGTCATTCTATTTCGCCATGGGTCTAATGGGGAAGTTGTTTCATAAGAAATTATTTTATCTACTACTATTGAAGCATCTTTAAGAGTACGCACCGGAAGCCGTCCGATTGCAAGCGCATAGGAATTTGAAGAACCAAACATAATAAATTGGTCATCGCATGGGTATGAATTGACTGTTGCGAAAGATTCTTCCGGTTCGTAGGGAGGGATCCAATTACGAGGTGTGATTTTATTTTTATAGTCGAAATATCCATCACCAAACAGCAAGACATATCGTGGCTGCGGATTCACCCAATTGTCTTGAGTATATTTCAAAAATTCCCGCACTGACAACGGATCCGGAAGACCACCGGAGAATTCGTTAAAGATTTGCTGAATGTCCACCACGAGTGTATGTAAGCTATCGTGTACTTGGCGATATTCTTTTAATCTGTTAGCTTCAGAGATAAATTCGATCGGAGAAATAATAATGAAATCAATTTGTTCTTGAAAATCGTGAAGATTATTTTCTTGAAGATTGTTATTGAGAATAAATTTATCGACTTTTGTCCCCGCCACGGGAATTTTATACCCGTTTGTACCGACGACAGCAATCTCACGTACATTTCCCGCAGTCTGCTGGAGTTGCAATGTGCACGAATCACCTGCCTGAGTCAATCCTATTATTTGCTTAACATTATCATGACCTGTCACATCGAAAGCACGGACTTCTGAAGAAAGATTTTTTACACTGTATTGCAATGATCCTGCGGCATCCGATGTTGTGAATAAAAGAGCGTCGTTCAAAGCTTCAAATTTCCGTTGGTAAAAAATTTCCATCCAATCTAACCAAGTACTTGAACTTTCATCATTGGCCGTTACTTGAATTTTGACTACACTGCTCGCGTTCGTATTGGTCTGAGGCAATATTCCGGTCGCAGAAAAAGTGAGATCGTTTGCCCATGGTTCTGTCTCGCCATCCCCCATGCTTGTTGCCCCCATCGATCTTTGTGTAAGAGCGCTGCCGTTCTCAAATATATTCAATACATCTTGCGTGGGTGAACGACGAGCAAAGTTGAAGACATAATTGATTTGTGTATTCGAGACGATTCCCTGTAGAGAATTATAATATGTGTCCATATCGTCTCGACTTGTAAATTCTTTGCCAAACCATCTTCTGCCAGAATTTCTAAGATTATTGATTTCTTCCTCTTTAAATATTTTTTCTTGAAAATATTGTATTGATGTCGAATTCCGATTTACAGAAACAATTGAATCCATCTGCCTTCCTACTGTTCCTTGACTCACGGTAAAGAAATAACAATTCTTTTCAGTGTATGGATTAATATAATGCCGAAATTTCTTGGTGTTTGCATTGTAGCGCCATCCCTTCACTCCTCGTCCATAAAAAACGATATAATCCGCCGTGTCGGCACCGACGCTATTTTTTCGTACAACAAGGCGCGGAATTTCCACTAATGAGTCCGGCCTCGGGTCTGTATTGTTATCCGGAAGTACCAAACCACCATTTCCAAATAAACGAATTGAATTGATATCACTCAGTGAAATATTCAACTTACGTAAGTAGTCATAATCCAATTTATACATACCCGCATCTGTCACATCGATTCGATACCAATCTCCCTGTGCAAATGGAGAATTGCCCGCAGTTGTTTTACGAAAACTGGTTTGACCCATTTTGGAAAGTTGTGCTTTCTGCGGTAATTCTCCTCGAAGAAAGCAGGTAGAATGCATACCATCCGGTAACACATCTTTAAATTCCAGTCGTACAACAATACGCGAGTACATTCTTACTTTTTCTCTATCTATCACTTGAATGGGGCGAAATATCAGTATTCCCATACACCCAAGACTTGTTTTACCGACACGCGCAACTTCAGCAAGCGCACTTTGTGATAACGATCGTGCAACTTGGATGAACTTCGTGTCGTCGTAGCTTTCACTTATTCCGAAATCTTTTAAGGATTTTATCGTGGGCTTCGGCAAAAGTTTTATCGAATCTTTAATTTGGAATTCACTCCCAAGCACATGGATTGAATATTGTGTCGATGGAAAGAGCAATGGAATATTCCGCGAGAAATCTGCCTGTCCCGTTGAATCAAATGTTGTTTGGCTCTCAAAGAAACAAAACCGTGTAAAAACACCGCCATGAATTCCAATCACGTGCTCTGTAGTGAAGTGCGGTGTAAATTCAAGAACAACTGAGTGTTGATCTTCACTGACAATTCGGATTTCTGTCAACGGCTGCGCTGCACCCGTTATCGGTCCGATGCACACTAAGAGTATAAATGCAAAAATGTTTTTCATAAAAAAAAAGCCAAACGAGAGAAAATATACTTTCTCGTTCGGCTAAACTTTTCTATTAGAGATTGTCAGCCGAACTTGAAAAAGGTTTATGCTTTGAACAATATTCCTAGAGCAGCAAATACAGCAAATTACTTTAGGAACAAACCTTTACCAAGTCTTCGATACAATCTCCGTTCAAATTCTTCTTTTGTTGTTAAAATATAACGAATGGAATGTAGATTGTCAAGCAATTGAGTTCCGGAAAAGGCATAAACAACTCTCTTGCAGACAAGATGCATGTTCTAGGATTTGGATAAATTTCAAATATAAAATTCTCGTCCATTTTGTTTTGCAGTTCTGGCAATTTTTCGCTAAATTTAGATTACAAATTACTTTAACTTTATTTAGGTGATATGTCTAGACCACTTAATATTCTATTTGTTTCGAGCGAAGTATATCCATTTGCTAAAACCGGCGGGCTTGCTGACGTGTCTGGTGCCCTTCCGAAAGCAATCAAAGATCTCGGACACGAGATCCGTATCATGATGCCGAGATACCGTTTTATCGGTGAGCGGAAATTTCGATTACATGATATAATACGTTTGCACGAGATTCCGATTCCGGTAGGAAGCACTGTTGAACTCGGTAACGTCAAGTCTTCTTTCATCAACAATTTGAAAGAAAAGGTTCAGGTTTATTTTCTCGACAATGCTACATACTATGGTCGCGATGGTATTTACCAAAGTCCAACGACAAAGAAAGACTATAAAGACAACGACGAACGGTTTATCTTCTTCTGCCGAGGTGTGATAGAGACATTGAAACGGCTGGGATGGCAGCCAGACATCATCCATTGCAACGATTGGCAGTCGGGCTTAATACCTGCATACCTCAAGACCATGTGCATGGCAGATCCGTTTTTCAAATCAATGAAGACAGTTTTCACCATACATAATATGGGTTATCAAGGCGCCTTTCCGCAGGAATCATTTGTAAAATCGAACTTGCCGGCAGAGCTGTTTAATCCTAATGGCGTTGAAGCGTATGGTAATTTTAACTTTCTTAAGACGGGCATCTTTTTCTCCGATGCTATTACAACAGTCAGCGAAAAGTATGCTGACGAAATTTGCAAGTCTCCTGAAATCGGCGCCGGGCTCAATGGCTTGCTGACGTCACGAAGAAAAGATTTAAGCGGAATTCTTAATGGTATTGATTACCAAATCTGGGATCCCGCCACCGATGAATTCAGTTTCCGAAAATTTGATAGTAAGTCTATTGAAGCCAAGGTCGATAATAAACGAGCATTACTTACGAAATTGGAGATGGAATTCTCCGAAGACCGGCCTGTCATCGGGATGATTAGCCGCCTCGCTGACCAGAAAGGATTTGATTTAGTCTTTGATATTATCGAAGATGTCATTAAGCTTGATGTTCAGATCGTCATGCTTGTTGCAGGTGAAAGAGACTATGAAAAGAAGGCAGAAGCTCTCCAAAAAAAGTATCCAAAACGCATTTTTGTATTCATTGGCTATGATAATGAATTAGCGCATATGATTGAATCGGGAACGGATATGTTTCTTATGCCGTCTAAGTACGAACCATGCGGATTAAACCAGATGTATAGTATGCGTTATGGCACGGTTCCCATTGTCCGTGCAACCGGCGGATTAGATGATACAGTTGAAGATTATACCGGTAATGGAAAAGGAACCGGATTTAAATTTGAAAAATACGAATCGAAAGAATTAATGAAGGTGATTCAGCGAGCGCTTAAGGTCTTCCAGCAACCCGAAGAATGGAAACGAATAATGCGCAATGGCATGATGTGCAATTTTTCATGGGAAAATTCCGCACGGAAGTACATCAACCTCTACAAAGACCTTTTAAAACATAATGTATAAACCTAAATGACGTTGGATTTATTTGTCTGCCCGTGACCGCAGGAACAACGCGGAACCTGCTCGCCTCCACCGTCCAGAATGTCTCTGATGGAGACTTTCTTTTTCTCATCTTTCATCGCACTCGAAATAGATAAAGGATATTGTGAATTGAAGGTGTTTCGTTTTATTCTCCTCCTTGGTATTGCATCGATGCTATTCCTCCTCAATGGCTGCAACGACACTCCAAATTCTGTTGGCAGGGGTTCGCAGAACAAAGAAGACTTTGGTGTTGTTCATGTCGATACATTATATGCTACAGATCATGCCTCAACTCAGAATCTCATATATACGTCATCAATTGACCGATTCATGCTTGGCAAGTATAAAACATATCAAGCATGGACTTGCCTAAAGTTTTATGGGTGGCCTGATTCCCTGATCGGGAAGAAAATTACAAGTGCAACAATTCGGCTGAAAGGCGTATATCATTTCGGCGATTCGTTAGCACCACTATCGTTTGACGCGTATCGAGCAATGTCTAATCTTTTCCTTACTGATTCATTAACCTATGATTCACTCAATTTGAATAGTGTCAATAGTGTGCATGGTGTTTATTATAACAGCTCTCCTCTTTCTATCCCGACAATATTTCCGGTCGGAGACACCGGGTCGATGACAATACATATTCTTGATACGACAATGCTTCGGGAGTGGTTCTCAACCAACACAGATACTACGGATCTCAATGATGGTCTTCTCTTTCGTCCAACGAATTCAAATATTATCAAAGGATTTTATTCATTCAATGCATCTGATACATCGTATCAGCCGACACTGTACATTACGTACCAAGATACAAATGGCAATACTGTGGGCTATTCTCATAAAGTTGGGATTTCCAAATATGTTTCGACAGTTAATCAAGCAAGTCTCATAATGGATAATACTTTGATTTATGTTCAAAACGGTATTTCCTACCGAGGATTTGTATCGTTCGACAGTATTTCCACTCCATGGCCTGCATCGGTTTACCGTGCGGTTCTGCAGGTAACGTTAAACGTTCCTCAATCCTCCGCTCAATTTACTCCTTTTGCTCACGATTCATTATATGCGCTTTCTGTAGGAACGAACGATAAAAGTGATGGAGGGGCTTATGGAATGAGTCAGCTCTCGACTGATAGTTCTGGTCATCCATTTTATTCGTTTGAAATAAGACAAATTGCGGTTCGCATGCTGAATAATGCTTCAATACGAAAGATAGCTTTGAGCGGCTACTCTGAGAGCGGGTCTTTTGATTTACATGCATTGTATGGTGCTCTCTCAGATAAAAAATTGAAACCTAGACTCATAATTACTTATTCTATCCAACGTTAACATGTTTATTGATTATGAATAATTCCAAAATAAAAATATTTTTGATTATTTCAATCGTCGCATCTCAATCCATCACATTTGCCGGCGGCTCTTCTTTTTCTCGGTATGGTTTTGGTGATATCCTGCGTAATGGCGACAGTCGAACGTATGCTATGAGTGGCACAGGAATTGCTTTACTAGACGACGGATTTATTAATGGATTAAATCCGGCAGGCTTAGCGCGTATTTCTTATACCAGATTTTCTGCAGGATTTGAATACAATAATTTTTTATCAAAAGACGAAACCGGTTCTTCATTCTATTCCACAGGTGGATTTCAAGGATTAGCGTTTGCTTTCCCAATTTCAAGAGAAAACGGAATTGTCATGTCTGCCGAATTCGCTCCTTTCAGCACGGTGAGTTATGGCATTACTTCTTCCCTCTTCGACTCTTTGACACAATCGCAGCAAGATAAAACGTTTTATGGCAGTGGAGGTCTCTCGTCTATAGGATTAGGACTTTCTGCTTCTCCATTATCAACGCTTCACATCGGCGCACGCTTCGATTATATGTATGGACGTACACACCAGTATCAAACGACTTCTTTCAATAGTACCTATTTGACTTCTCTTACTTTCGACCGTGCTACTTATTATTCCGGTTTCACATTCACTTTGGGTGCTATTTATGAAGGGGTAGATCAACTTCTCAACCTTCCCTCGCTCCATAACTTGTCTCTTGGGTTCACCTTGAGAGCTGCAAGTTCACTTGATGCGAATATTAAGAGGATTTATTCAGAAGGCGACACAACGAATCAAAATGGAACTGCCGACATTCCCCTATCTACAGGATTCGGACTCTCTTATTTGTTACAGAATCGTTATCGCTTTCTTGGAGATATCGTGACCGAGAATTGGGGAAGTGTACAAAATTTCGGGATACATCCTACTGAGCTTCGGAATTCTTTACGTGCGAGTTTCGGTTTCGAAACGCTTCCGGCGAAAGAGGCAGATACTTTTTGGAAACGTATTGTCTACCGCGCCGGACTTGCTTATAACTCGACCTATTACCAAATCAATGGTATCGGAATCAATGAGTTTCTTGTCAGCGGAGGTCTTGGATTTCCGATGGGACCGGAATCGCAGCTCAATATTGGATTACAAATAGGTGTGCGCGGCAGTACAGATAATTATTTGCAGAAGGACACGTTCGTTCGTCTTTCAGTTGCAGTATCTGCAAATGAAATATGGTTTCTACGATTTGATGAGGAATAGTATCTATGATTGCGCTCGGCAGCGACCATGCGGGTTTTGACTACAAAGAACGTTTGAAAAAACTTCTAGATGAAATTGGAAAGCCTTATGAGGATTTCGGTACTTCTTCTTTAGATTCTGTTGATTATCCTGATTTTGCGCACGCAGTTTCTAAGGCGGTCGCTTCAGGCAAATTCCAGCGTGGTATTTTAATCTGCGGAACTGGCATCGGTATGTCCATTGTCGCTAACAAGCACAGCGGAATCCGTGCCGCTGTTTGCGAATCGTCTGCATCAGCAAAACTTTCACGTGCGCATAATGACGCCAACATCCTGTGTTTAGGTGCACGCATCACACCTTGGGAAACAGCAACAGAAATTGTAAAGACGTTTTTAACAACTCCCTTTAGCGGTGGAGAACGGCATATAAATCGAATTCAAAAGATTCACTCTCTTACAGGTTTATAAAATTTAACTCATCAGTATTCAGTGGAACAACCATTTTCTAAATCAATCTCACTATGAATAACCTCAAAATATCTGATCCGGAAGTATTCGCTGCTATTCAAGGCGAAGTTCACAGACAAAATTCCAAGCTCGAACTCATCGCATCAGAAAACTTTGTGAGCCCGGCTGTGCTTGAAGCATTGGGCAGCGTTCTGACAAACAAATATGCGGAAGGATATCCAGCCAAGCGCTATTACGGCGGATGCGAATATATCGATATTGCAGAGAATCTGGCGCGCGATCGTGCCAAGAAATTATTCGGCGCTGAATATGTCAATGTCCAGCCGCATTCCGGATCACAGGCGAATATGGCTGTTTATTTTTCATTCATCAAGCCGGGAGATGCCGTCCTTGGTATGAATCTTTCCCACGGCGGACACCTGACTCATGGTTCTCCCGTAAACTTTTCCGGACAATTATATAATTTCTCCGCTTATGGTGTTTCAAAAGAAACAGGCCGCATAGATTATAATGATGTTGAAGAAAAAGCGAAACGTGGAAAACCAAAAATGATTACAGTCGGTGCAAGCGCCTATTCGCGCAACATCGATTACAAGACATTCCGTGAAATCGCGGATAAAGTGGGTGCATTCCTCTTTGCTGATATTGCTCATCCCGCAGGATTAGTTGCGGCAAAACTGCACAATGATCCTCTTCCGTATTGCCACGTCGTCACGACAACGACCCATAAAACACTTCGCGGCCCGCGCGGTGGAATGATTATGATCGGTAAAGATTACGAGAATCCATTTGGACACGTAGCGGCAAAATCCGGCAGAAGAAAGATGATGTCGGAGCTTATTGATTCGATGGTCATTCCAGGCATTCAAGGCGGCCCGCTGATGCACGTTATTGCTGCAAAAGCCGTCGCATTTAACGAGAATCTTCAGCCGCAATATCGCACGTATGCAGAGCAAATTATTAAAAATGCCCATGCGTTCGCTGCATCATTAACCAAGCGCGGCTACAATATTATTTCCGGCGGGACAGATAATCATCTGATGCTTATCGACCTCCGTAACAAAGACCTGAACGGTAAGGAATCGCAGGAAGCTCTTGATCTTGCCGGTATAACAGTGAATAAAAACGCAGTTCCATTTGATGATAAATCACCCCTCATCACAAGCGGTATTCGTATTGGTACACCTGCCATTACAACACGCGGAATGAAAGAACCTGAAATGGAAGTTATTGCGGAATTTATGGACCGCGTCCTCAATAATCGGACGGATATAAAATTATTAAAACAGGTTAGCGAAGAAGTAAAAACATTTTGTGAAGGATTTCCTCTGTATCCTGAAATGATTTAGCGGCGTTGCATGAGTATTACACAAGCCATAATCGAGAAAATATTTAAATCTGCCAGTAACATTTCCAAAGAACGTGAAATGTCATTTCTCGATCACCTCGAAGAACTGCGCAAGCAAATCATCAAAATGGTTATCGGTATTCTTGTTGGTACCGCATTGTGCATCTTCTTTGCTGATTTCATCGTACAGACCCTTCTTCTCAGCCCTCTTCGATCGGTCGGATTAAAAGCACAGGTGCTTTCGCCATACGGTATTGTCATGCTTTACATGGAAGCAATTCTTATCTGCGGCGTTATTCTCAGTATGCCATATACAATTTATTGTCTTTGGAAATTTGTTGCTCCGGGATTGCTTCCAAAAGAACGGCAGTATATTTCGCGTATTGTATTCTTCACATCTCTCTGTTTCTTCACCGGCATAGCATTTGGATATTACGTATTGCTTCCCGCCGCACTGACATTCTTTTCAACCTTCGGCACACAGAACATTGAATTGCATGTAGCGCTCGATCAATATGTCAGCTTTATGCTGGCTTTATTGCTTGGCGCCGGCCTTGTCTTTGAATTGCCGATGATTTCATACTTCCTCTCGAAGATGGGAATGCTTACTCCTGCATTCATGCGGAAATACCGCCGGCATGCTATCGTTGTTATCCTTATTATTTCCGCCGTCGTGACACCGACACCTGATATGGTTACGCAAACACTACTTGCTTTACCGATGTTCTTTCTTTATGAAGTCAGCATTTTTGTCTCCAAGTTTGCCCAGAAGAAAAAAACTCCATCAACGGAAAATATAGTATGAGTATTTTGCGCTCATCTGATCGTTCACTCGATACAATTCGTAGACCAGTTGAGAAAGAACTGAAGAAATTTGACAGTGTCTTCAGGGACGCGATGCGTTCACAAGTCGCGCTTGTAGATGTTGTTACACGTTATCTTCTGCGACAAAAAGGGAAACGCGTCCGTCCGTTATTAGTGATGCTGAGCGCAAAGTTATGCGGTGAGATTAACGAAAGCACATACCGTGCTGCGACACTTATTGAGCTTCTCCATACAGCTACACTCGTTCACGATGACGTTGTGGATGACGCCGATACACGTCGCGGACTTGCATCCATCAACGCTGTCTGGAAAAATAAAATTGCTGTCTTGATGGGCGATTACCTTCTCTCACGCGGATTGTTGTTATCCTTACAATACAACGATCATTACTTTTTGGATTCGACATCGCTTGCGGTCAAGCGGATGAGTGAAGGAGAATTGCTTCAGATTCAAAAGAGCCGCCAGCTCAATATTGATGAGGAAACATATACCAAGATCATCAGCGATAAAACAGGATCTCTTTTTTCTGCATGCACAGATATTGGGGCGGCAAGCACTACACACGATCAAGAAAAAAGAAATTTGCTAAAAGCGTACGGTGAGAATGTTGGATTGGCATTTCAGATACGAGATGATTTATTAGATTACCTTGGACGAAAAAGCATACTTGGAAAATCCACCGGCAGCGATATTAAAGAAAAGAAACTCACTCTTCCTCTCATCTATGCACTTCAAAACAGCAATCGGCACGAAGCGACGCAGGCATTACGATATGTAAAAAAAGGTGCGCGGCAAAAAGAAATTGCATGGGTATTGGACTTCGTTCGTGCAAATAACGGCATTGAATATTCATCAAGAAAGGCAGAAGAATTTGCTGCACGTGCGGCTCACTCACTCGTTTCCTTTCCTGATTCTCCTGTTAAGCAATCACTTCTTCATTTTATCAGCTTCGTTTTAGAAAGAAGCAGTTAGCCACCCATCTTCACAGTATTTATTCTGCACGTGCAACCTTCCTTTTTAATGTACTGGTGAACTCAGACAACGGGAGATAGTATCAATGATGCAGTTCCTAGAATGTCAGGAATTACTTCCGGACATTCTAGAATATGAACAGTATTAATGTATGGTTAATTCTCTAGGCAGGTATAACTGGTTTTTGATCGGAACAACAACTGAAATCGGCGCACGACGATCTGTTTTCACGATATGACTTCTAGGGAGTTAGACGAAGTTATTCCCTATCCGATCAAGAACATTAGTGAGAATATGAGCAGGTTCGTTCATATAATAATTTTTACTTCTCTGTTCTCCATAACTGTGTGACACCAGAATTTTTCACGTTAACTCGACGATTGATTAACCAACAACCAGTAAAGGACAAGATGACTCATAGCTTCTACGAATGTATTAAAGTCCACTGGTTTCACAACATAACTATTGGCGCCGTATTTATATGCAGCCTTCATATCCGAATCTTGTTTTGATGAAGTCACCATGACAATCGGAATCATTTTCGTCCGTTCATCCGATTTGATTATCTTGAGAGTTTCGAGTCCATCAACCTTGGGCAGTTTCAAATCGAGCAATATTACTTTCGGTTGATTGGTGATCACACGGTCAGCGTATTTACCTCTGCAGAAAATATAGTCAAGAGCTTCCGCCCCATCCTCAAGCACAATAATCCGGCTGGTACTATTATGTTTATTGAGCGCTCGGATCGTTAACTCCGTATCCCTCGGATTATCCTCCACTAACAAAATATCTACAACATTTTGATAATTCAAAGTATGCCTCCTTTGTTTGAAACTGTAAAGTACAATACAGCACCATTATCCATTTGACTTTCTGCCCAGACTTCTCCGCCATGATGATTAATTAATCGCTTCACTATTGCCAAACCAACTCCAGTTCCTTCGAATTCTCTCTCACTGTATAAACGTTGGAATACACCAAAAAGCTTGTTTACATATTTCATATCAAAACCAGCGCCATTGTCTTGTGCTAAATATATTACTCTTTGACCATCTTGTCTATAGTCCGCTTCTCTTACTGTCCGTTTCTATTTGGATGAAAACTTAATCGTGGTCAAGAGCGAATTGTTAGATTAAATAACTTGCTGTCTTCCGGAGGTGATCCTTAAAAAATCAGTCCTATTCTTTTCATTCTATTCTTCAATTCCTCAAGGACTTCAATTTCCTTTTCAAGTGAATCGGCTTCAAATGTTACAGAGAAACGAATGTATGCACCGGCGTCATCCCATGGTACTGTTGATATGAGAGCTTTCCGAATTAAGAAATCTGAAAATTCCGAAGCAGTTTTAAAAGTATCTCCTTGTTCAGTTCCTTTTGGTGCTTTGACATAACAATAAAAAGATCCCTTTGGTTTTTTTGCATCAAATCCTGAATCAGCTAATGCCTTTACAAGTAAATTGAATCTTCTTGAATATTTCTCAACTGTTTTTTCAGTAATACGCGTATTGGACAGTGCGGTGATTGCCGCTTTTTGAATAGCCCTAAACTGTCCTGAATCAGTATTGTCTTTCACAGTGGCGTACGCTTTGACAGCTTTAGGATTACCGCAAATAAAACCTATTCTCCAGCCCGTCATATTGAACGCTTTAGATAATGAATGGACCTCAACTCCAACATCCATCGCTCCATCAACAGATAAAAAACTGAGCGGTTTATAACCATCAAATGTCAACGCACTGTAAGGAGCATCGTGGATAACTACAATTCCATGACGATCAGCAAAGTCAACAACGTTCTTAAAAAATTCCGAGGTTGCAGTTGCACCGGTTGGATTATTTGGATAATTTAGATACATGGCTTTTGACTTTTTGAGAATCGGCCTTGGAATTGATCCCAAATCCGGCAGAAATGAATTTGATTCCAGCAATGGAAGATTATAAACTTCCCCGCCCAAATATTTTGTATAGGTGGCAGTCACCGGATACCCTGGAATTGTTGTGAGGAGAATATCGCCAGGATTAATAAAGCAAATCGGCAGGATCGCAAGCATAGGCTTTGAACCGATTCCATGGACTATATGCTCTGTTGGATTCAGTCCTGTAATGCCATAGACTTGATTGAGATACTGAGCAGCTGCTTCCTGGAATTCTTGAATTCCGTTATCCGCGTACCATCGATTTTCCGGTTTTCCTGCTTCCTGTGATAGTGTCTGAACTACAAGCGGGTCAGCAGGCCAATCAGGTTCCCCGACACCCATATCGATTAAGGGTATGTCAGGATGTTCTTTCTTTGCTGCAGCTTTTGCTCTTTTAATAAGTTCAAATTTATATATTTCTGTAGATTTCCCGAATTTTTGTCCGCCAAGTCTTTCAGCTATTTTATTATCAAAGAAGTTCATGTTTACTCCTCATCTTCTTGTGTACATAGATTCATAGTTCAATGTGTTGTACGCCGATCATTGGTAACAGCCACAGTTAGGTGCAGCAGTAATGTTATTGTAGTTCATTTAGAAAATCTGCACTAAGATTTCCTTCCGCAATTTGTTTTACTTCACCGGTCATTTGCAAATTCCATGATTTATCAATGCCAATAGTAAGCGTGCCGCCCAGCATTCTTATTGTTACATCCGATTGAATCAATCCTTTTTTATAGAGAACAGAAGCAACAGCGCATGAAGAACTTCCGGAAGCAAGAGTAAAACCGGCGCCTCTTTCCCATATTAGTATTTCAACTTCCTTCTCATTAAGTACCTTTGCAAATTGGACGTTTATTCTATGAGGAAAAATTTTATTGTTTTCTATTTGTGGACCGTATTTTTTAATCTGATCGATATCAAGTGTATCTCTTAAAATCACGCAATGAGGATTACCGACAGAAACACAATTGATGGAAAATACAGCATCCTCAAGAGTTAATATTTCATCTATACACTCGGGTTTATTATTGAGGACGGGTATTGATTTGCTATCGAAAATAGCTTTACCCATGTCAATTGTAATAATTTTTGCTCTGTCATTGAGTGATTCTATAACAGATGCATGAACGATTCCACCTTTTGTTTCTATTGTAAATTTTTTATTTTTACTCCACTTATAATCATATAAGAATTTAGAGAATATTCTTAACCCATTTCCGCTTTTTTCAGCTTCACTGCCATCCGGATTATATATTTTCAATCCAAAATCAGCTTTATTGCTCGGGATTTTAAGCAGGATACCGTCGGAGCCAATACCAAAATGTACATTACATATTTTTTTGATATTCGATTCGTTTATCTGAAAATTAATATATTCTGAATCAAATACGACATATTCATTTCCTAATCCATGAGATTTCACAAAATGGTTCATTTCCATAGAATATTCCTATTAAAGTATCGAGACTATTTTATCTACCATTTCACCAAATGAAACATTGTATTAAATAATATACTGAAATTAAGATTAATTTTTGCGGTGTGTTATACGCTATAGCTCAATCTGATTCTGCTAAGCAGAATGATATCCTTGTTTTTCAGAATCGAATCCTCATAAGATATCCCTTTTGAATATAGTATGAGTGTTGAAAGTTTGTGCGCAAGGTTAGAAAAGGAAGAAATCGTACAGAATAAAAACGTCACATTTTAAAGCTATTGTTCATCAGAATACGACGGTGTCGTGCCTTTACAAAAGAATCATGACAGTATTTAGCATGTCGCGATGTGTTCTCATCTCAACAAGATGAGCTTTTTAGTTTCTATAAAGCTGCCAGTTTGCAGCCGATAACAATAGATCCCGCTCGCACACTTCGATGCATCCCATACTACCGAGTGAGTTCCGGCAGACAATGATCCGATCACAAGCGTTGCCACTTCTCTTCCATGAACGTTGTATATTCGCAACGATGTATAACTCGATTTCCCTATAGAGAATTCAATCGTTGTGGTCGGATTAAAGGGATTGGGATAGTTTTGATTCAATGCAAATTCTGACGGAATTATTTCATTTTTTTTAACTCCAACTGTAATCTCCCCGCCGTTGGATGTATAAAGAATTGTGCCCGAATCGCCGACAGCGAAACCATGTTTTTCATCATAAAAATAGATTGCATGCAGATTCCGTGTTGTCGGTACTTCAAGTTTTGTCCATGCGTCTCCGCCATTTGTCGATTTATAGATCCTGCCGCCGCTGCCGCAGACATATATTACATTGGCTGAAGGAGTTGAAATACCATATAATGGTCCATTGCCCATAATGCTTGTTGAAATACTGTACCAAGCAGTATCGGTCGTTAATTTTCGAACAATTGCAGGTTGTGACCAAAGGTCGCCAAATACACCGACAATAAATCCCGACCCGCCCCCATGACAAAACCCCGCATCAAATGCTTCCGATCCAAGCCCCCGGAAGAACGGTAATATTTCTTCGCTCCATGAAGGAGATGGAATCACATATTGTGTGCAAAGTGAATAAGGTGTAAGTGCATATTTCGAGAAGCCTAGAAAAGTCGAATCACGCCATGCAAAGAATGTGCGAATCGGCCATGTACTGATTTTCTCAGAAATCCAAGTTTTGCCGGTATCTGATGTACTGTACACCCAACCGGAATCGGTGCCAACACATATGCCTGCGGGTCCGGTCTGCATAACACTAAGGCACGATTGAGTTTGTGTCGGAACCGTCCGTATCTGCCATTGGAGACCTCCGTCAGTGGTCGTCATCAGCCGATGGTCACCAACAATTGCACCGTTTGAAGTATCGAAAAAAGAAATCCTATTCCAATGAAATATGGCGCTCAAGGCAATAGTCTGGTTAATCCAGGTCGAGCCGGCGTCGATCGTTCGGAGAATTCCATTTCTATCACCGATCGCAATGACTTTCAAGGAGTCGAGCATAACAATATCTACAAGATTTTCCGGTGTATAACCGATTTGCGATACCCATTGCGCTTGAAGAAATTGTAACTGGATGATATTTTCGAGAACAATAATACAAAAATATTTCAGAATAGAATGACAGGTCGGGGATATCATAAAGTCCTCCTTTCTGAAAAATACTCTGTCCTTTTTACACTTTAGAAAACAATTCACCCTGTAAGGAAAAACTGTTCGAGGGAATGAAAATGCAGTTTGATGATGCGAAGAACATTTTATATATCCTCTAATATATTAACACCCATGTCAGTGGGGACAAAACACTAAATAATATTCGACTTCGTTCAGTGTGCTACAGTCGTGTCTATTTCCTTTCTCCCGCCCGCCCTTTTTGTTCTAAAATAACTCCTTAAACTTTTACAAATTCATGCTCACCAGATCTCACCACGAGCACCGGGCATGGAGCTTTCCTCACAACCTTTTCTGCCGTGCTGCCGAAAAGAATCTGCTCCATACCTGAATGTCCGTGCGTCGCAATGATAATAAGACTAATGTTTTCTTCCAAAGCATACTGATTGATTTCGTAAAAAGGTTTTCCAGTCCGCACAATTTTTCGTGAAACCACTTTACCCGCAATTTCCTTTGTTATGAGATTCTCTAATTCATCACTGCCGCGTGTGCGCAGTTCCTCTTCAACATTTGGAAATCCTATTTGTCCAAAACTAAAATCAGCAGGGTAGATTGTGGGTTCCACAACGTAGATGAGGTCGATGGATGCTTTAAATTTCTCTGCAAAAGGAATAGCGTATTTCAATGCATTCTTGGAATGCTCAGAAAAATCGATTGGCACAAGAATACGCTGAATATGAATGGATGGTTGGTGAACTGGTTTAACTTTATGTGCCGGGGCTTTCTTCCTTGGCTTGACTTTTTTTGTTGACATAGGAATCCCTTTCGTCTCGTGTTTGAAGTCGCTCTAATTGACTCTTCACTTTTGAAAGTTCTTTGTCGGTTTGGCGTAACCTCTGCGCAACAATTTCTGCCAGCTTCAGTACAATTTTTATTCCTAACGTATTTTTTTTATCGATTAATTCAAAGAGATCCGGACGGAAGAAACCTATCAGCGTGCAATCTGTTTTGCAAATGGCGTTCGCAGAGCGCGGCGATTCATCTAACAGTGCAAGCTCGCCGAAAAAATCTCCATCTCCCAGGACAGCAAGTTCTTGTTCATTTCCATCTTTCCCTAAAATCGCTATAGACACTTCTCCATCCTGCACAATATACATTCCAAGCCCCGGATCACCTTGATAGAATACCGGCTCTCCAGCCCGGTATTCACGTTTGTGGACAATCGCTGCTACTTCTTTCAAGTCGCGGGGTGCAAGATTGGCAAATGCAGGAACCTTGCTTAAAACTTCTTCTGTCGTGCCTTCGCGGATAACACGTTGAGAAAATAAGTTTTTCCAAACCGCGCTATCAGAACTAGATTTTGAAGGTGCCATCGTCGTTACTCCAGATTGGTTTATCGAACAGGCATTAACCAACTATGCTTGTCTTTTCCGCTTTGGATAATCTTAAAAAATGCATTTTGAAGTTTCTTTGTCACTGGTCCAGCATGACCTGCGCCGATAACAATTTTATCTATAGAACGAATCGGCGTTATCTCTGCTGCCGTTCCGCTAAAGAACACTTCATCGGCAATATACAGCATCTCTCTCGGAATTGCCATCTCAATTATCGTATAACCAAGTTCTTTTGCCAATATAATCACCGAATCACGCGTAATCCCCGGTAAAATTGAAGACCCAAACGGAGGTGTATAGATCGTCTTATCACGAATCACGAAGATATTCTCGCCGCTTCCTTCACTGACACTGCCCTGAATATCGAGGGCAATGCCTTCCACATAACCATTTGCGAGTGCTTCCAATTTAATTGACTGCGAGTTCAAATAATTACCGCTGGATTTAGCCATTGTTGCAAATGTATTAGGCGCTGGACGCCTCCACGAAGAAACACAGACATCGATTCCCTTCTCTAAGGCTTCCGCTCCCAGATAAGCGCCCCATTCCCACACGGCAATTGAAACATCCACTGGACAGCCCAGCGGATTCACGCCAACGTCGCCGTATCCTCGGTATACAATTGGTCGTATATAACACGCCCTGAGTTTATTTGCAAGAATGGTCTTTTTAATTGCTTCCGTTATCTCCAATTCAGTATAAGGAACTTCTGTCCGATATATTTTTGCAGAATCATATAACCGCCGAAGGTGCGCATGAAGACGAAATATCATTGGTCCTTTTTTTGTGTCGTAACAACGAATCCCTTCAAACCAACTCGAGGCGTAATGCACAACGTGAGAAAGTACATGAATCTTCGCATCATCCCAATTGACGAGTTCTCCATTCATCCATATTTTTTCAACTTTTTTGACTGGCATATTTCTTCCCGATTTGTGTTATAGTGTTCTCAGTATTCAGTTTTTCATTATTGATTTTGCATTTATCATTAAATTTACAAATTTATCTCATAAATCCGATAGCGTTTGTTTATGATACCAAGCATCGCTTCTGCTGATTTTGTCATACGTTCGTTATCTTCAAGAATCCAACTCGCTTCACCATATCCATAGCCAAGTTTCTTTGCGTTAGCACCAGTCTCATAAAACAATGCGCCTCCAGCTCCTGTATAAAGATATTCCGGTAGAACCCCCAGGACTATAACACGCACCAGGTCGATTTCTTTTTTCTTCGTGAGAAGATGATATAACCCGGGCAGGATGTAACCATTCTTGTTATGCTTCAGTGGAACATTAATATCCGGCAGTGCAAGCGAAAATCCAATAGTCTTACCGTCCTTCTCAGCAAAGATGACAAGTTCAGGGACGATAACGGGTTTAAGATCCGCCGCAAGTGCATCCATTTCTTCATCGGTCATCGGAACCGCACCCCAATTTTTTGCCCACGCTTTGTTATACACTTCTTTTACTTTCTCGACTTCTTCGGCAAACTTTTTAACATTGAAAGTTCTAAAAACAAGATTATGCCGCTTCTTCACAAGTTCATGGGCTCGATTAAATCGATCCGTATATATTTTTTTCTGATCAAGTAAATACGCATAGAGATCTTTTGCTTTTCGGAATCCGTATTTCTCAATCAATTCAACATAATACGGCGGATTGTATGTCATCATAACCGTTGGACTTACATCGAAACCCTCAACGAGTAATCCATATTCATCATTCACCGATGGATTCGCTGGTCCGCGCATCGATGTAACACCATGAGCGAGCAAATATTCCTTCGCTTTATCGAAGAGCGCATTTGCTACTGTCTGATCGTTGATGCATTCAAAAAAACCAAAGAATCCAATATTTTCGCCGTGCTCTTTGTTGTGGTTATGATTGACAATTGCACCAATTCTGCCGACTACTTCGCCTTCATGTTCGGCGAGATAAAATTCCGCATCACTGTGCTTGTAAAACGGATTTTTTTCTCGATCCATTAACTTCTTTCGATCCATCATCAACGGAGGTACCCACGCCGGATAATTTTTATAAATCTTCCAGAGAAAACGGATAAATGAATTCACATCATGTTTCGATGCAATCGGCCTAATGATTAATCCATCCATGGAGAACCCCATTGACAAATAAGACAAAATAAAACCGCAGCTGGGTTACAACCGCGGCTTGCATTCTTCAATGAATAAAAAAGCGTACAGCATTTTAGTTGATGACACCAAACTTTTTACCGACACTTGCGAACACTTCAAGTATTTTATCGAGATGTTTTTTCTCATGCGTTGCCATATAACTTGTACGAAGCATTTCCATTCCCGGAGGTACACCAGGACGAATGAACGCATTCACGAACACTCCTTCTTCAAAGAGCGTTTTCCACATCATCAAAACTTTTTCTGTATCGCCGATAATAACGGAGACAACAGCTGTATCGTGTTCGCTGACACGGTATCCCAGTGCTTTTAATCCGGCACGCATTGTGCGCGCATTACACATCAATTTAGCTACTCGCTCAGGTTCAGCTTCGAGAATATCAAGTGCCGCCATTGCTGACGCCACGGATGCAGGTGTTGGGCTTGCGCTGAAAATAAGAGCCGGTGCGCTGTGTTTTAGATAGTCAATGACCTTGTGTTCACCAACGACAAATCCCCCCAGCGATGCAAATGTTTTGCTGAAAGTTCCCATCGTCAGGTCGGTTTCCTTTACAAGACCATAATGGCTTGCCGTTCCCCGACCGCCTTTGCCAATGACACCAACAGCGTGTGCATCGTCAATCATGACACGCGCATTGTGCTTATGTGCAACCTTCACCATATCCGGCAAATTGACAATCTCGCCCGATGTACTAAAGACACCGTCGCTCACGATAAGTTTTGCCGATTCAGCAGGCAGTTGTGAAAGCACGTGCTCCAAATGTGCCATATCGTTGTGTTTGTATCGAACGACAGAGTTCCCTTCTTTCGAATCATAGGATGCCATTCCTGCTGCGATGAGAGTTCCTGCAACAATACTGGCGTGGTTATCTTTATCCGAAACAACATATTCACCGCGTCCAACGAGTGTCGGAATAATTCCTTGTCCTGTTTGATATCCGGTGCTGAAAAGTAAGCATGCTTCTCGGCCCATAAAGTTTGCAAGGCGTCGCTCTAACTCAACATGCAAATCAAGTGTACCGGTTAAATACCTTGAACCGGAACAGCCGGTGCCGTACTTTTTCACCGCCGCAATTGCCGCCTCTTTCACTTTTGGGTGTGCCGTCAATCCAAGATAGTTGTTGGATCCGGCCATAATCACTTTACGACCTTCAATCTGAACAACAGGACCTTCACTTTCTTCGATCGCATGAAAATAAGGATAACATCCTTGTGCCTTTACTTCATCTGCGCGCGTAAAACTCCAACACTTCTCAAAAAGATCCAATGAATTCTCCTAGGAAAATAGTAAAATGATTGCAGAAAGAAGCCTTTTTGCTTCTTTGTACTTTTTTGAATATAGTTTAATAAGCAAAGAAAGTCAATGAACGCCCAAACTCGAGGAGAAAAACGATTCGTACTGTTTTTGTGACCGGAGGAACCGGTTTTATCGGAAGCCACACCGTTGAGCAATTGATTGCGGAAGGTTTTCACGTCCGTTGTCTCATCCGTCCGTATCAAACAAATTTGAGATGGCTTCAAGGCCTGCCTGTTGATTTGGTAGAGTGCGATTTATTGAATTCTGCTTCGATTTTAAAATGTCTTGAGGGTTCAGAATATATCATTCACATTGCAGGGATTACGAAGGCCAAACACCAGAGTGATTTCTATACAGGAAACGCTACAACGACCAATAATCTCCTTTTAGCAGCAAGCCGACTGAAGAATCTAAAGAAGTTTTGTTACATAAGCAGTCTCACTGCGGTAGGACCGAGTTCGAGCGGCATTCCTCTCACTGAAACATCGCATTGTCATCCTATCACTGCGTACGGCAAGTCAAAGTTAGAAGCTGAACGTCTCTGTAAGAATTATTCATCTAAACTGCCTATTGTCATCATCCGCCCTCCTGCAGTTTTCGGGCCGCGCGATACGGATATTTTGGAAATATTCAAATGGGTCAATCATGGGTTAAAGCCCATACTCGGTTCATCAGCAAAAACGCTCAGTCTTGTCTATGCTCCTGACTTGGCAAAAGGAATTATCCGTGCGACGTTCGATGATAGAACCGTTGGCGAAACATACAATATCGCCGATCCGACAATTTTTACTTTCTCTTCCATCATCGATTATCTTGCTACTTTTGTACACAAACGAACTATTCAGATACGTCTGCCAAAAGGATTAGTATATTCGATGGCAGGTATTATGCAATTTGTTGCGTTTTTGAGCAAGAATCCTGCCGTACTGAACATCGAAAAGGCGCGTGATCTTCTGCAAACGCATTGGGTCTGCGATCCGCGAAAAATTCAGGAACACATTGGATTCCAAACATCAACATCCATTTATGATGGAGTGAATAAAACTTTTCGCTGGTATAAAGACAAAGGTTGGCTGTGAAATTTAAAATCTCTAACTCGTAATTCGGAACTATGAATTCGCAACCGACTGAAGGAATATTTTTACTTACAACCAACAAATCACCGTTAATCAATGCTTAGAAACTACTTCCTCGTATTTTTCGGCGGCGGCATCGGAGCGTCTGCACGTTATTATCTTTCAGGCGCAGTGTATCGTTTCCTTCCAGCTGATTTTCCTTATGGTAATCTTATTGTCAATATTACAGGGTGCTTCGCCATTGGTTTGCTTATGACACTTATGGAAGAACGTTTTCTTTCCGAACCTTCACTGAGAGTCTTTCTTGCAATTGGAATTCTCGGCGGATTCACTACTTTTTCTTCATTCAGTTATGAAACTGTAGCGTTACTTCGAGATGCCGAAATTTTTCTTGCTTCTCTCAACATTGCCGCCTCTGTACTCGGTTGTTTGGCAGCAACAACTCTTGGTATGTTCATTGGTCGATTATTCTAGGAGATTATGAATGAAACTTTCGGGCGAAGGAACACTTTTACGGATTTTCATCGGTGAATCAGACAAGGTGCATCACAACTCACTTTTCGAAGCGATTGTTCTTTCGGCACGCGAACATGGTATCGCTGGTACGACGGTTTTGCGCGGTGTTGAAGGATTCGGAGCGAACAGCCGCTACATTCATTCTGCTAAATTATTGCGCCTCTCTGAAGATTTACCTATTGTCATAGAAATTATTGACACAGAGGAAAAGATTAAATCATTCATGCCTTTCGTCAATGAGATGATTGAATCTTCAGGAGGTGGTGCAATGGTTACGCTTGAAAAAGTGGACGTGATTCGTTACTCTCATGGAAAAACCGAATGATGTATTCCAAGTACTTTATTTATTTCCCGTTTTGAGATTTTATCATCAAATGATTTTGCGCTATGAATCCCGCTTTGCATTTCCATGTTGCATTGGAATCAGCTTGTTATGCAATCACTCTTTACATCAAACTATAAATTGAAAAAGTATCATTGCATAACAGTGATATTTGATGTATTAATCTTTTTGCTGTTGATTGTCCATGTTAATGTAGAGGCGCAGGCATCATTCAATAGTTTGGAGCATGAACAAATCGTAAATAGTATTTTTTATGGTGCAAATCTCGCGTTTCAGAAACGCTCTTTCATGTTGACGGAGACAGCTGCAAGTACCTGGTTCGATGTAACGTATTATCGTCTCGCATTAAATATCTTTACCCAATCGAATTCTCTCAAAGGAAAAGTTACGATCAAAGGAATCTGCAGAGACAGTGCAAGTATTCTTACACTTGACCTTGTGAATCGAATGCAAGTAGATTCTGTGCTGGTGGATGGACATACTACATCTGTTGCTCACAACGACAATTCTTTCGACATTTCACTTGCTCGTACTTTTACATCCGGAGAAGTACTTTCGGTTGATGTTTTTTACGAGGGTGCTCCCCTTGCAACGGGATTCGGAAGTTTCATGTTTGATTCTCACTCAGGCGTACCCTGGGTGTACTCTCTCAGCGAACCCTATGGAGCAAAAGACTGGTGGCCCTGTAAAGATGATCCGAGCGATAAAGCCGATTCCGCAGATATCATTGTCACTTGCGATTCAACGTTGAAGGTCGGTTCAGAAGGTACGCTCGTCTCGGTTGTAAACAATGGAAATGGAACATCGACTCACCATTGGAAAGAGCGTTACCCTATCGCTTCATATCTCATCTCAGTTGCAATCACGAACTATACTCAGTTTTCCAATTGGTTTAGGTATTCCGCCACTGATTCCATGGAAATTCTGAACTACGTTCTTCCCGAACATGACTCGACTGCCCGCCAAAATCTCCCGCATGTGGTTCATATGCTGGAGATTTATTCAAACCTTTTTGGACTGTATCCATTTAATAAAGAAAAATATGGTCATTCGGAAATTAGCGGTGGCAGTTCTATGGAACATCAAACCATGACTTCTCTTACATCATTTAACGAAGATGTACTTTCACATGAGCTTGCTCATCAATGGTTTGGAGATATGATTACATGCCAAACGTGGTCGGATCTATGGCTCAACGAAGGTTTTGCACAGTACTCTTCGGCGCTCTATCGCGAACGACAGTACGGGGTTACATCGTACTGGACATATATGAACTCACAGCTCGATCAAGCAAAGTTAGCGCATGGTGCTATTGGAATTCCCGATACGTCTAGTGTCCTCAATCTTTTCAATCCACAAAGAATATATTCGAAAGGAGCTACTGTGTTGCATATGCTTCGACATGTATTGGGAGATAGCATATTTTTCCTTTCGGTCTATACTTATGCCAACGATCCAAAACTAAAATATTCCAGCGCCACAATGAAGGATTTTCAAACTGTGTGCGAAACAGTTGCGGGGAAAAGCCTTGCGTTCTTCTTTCAAGAGTGGCTTTATGGCGATAGGTTTCCCGATTACAGCTATGCGTGGACGTGGAATTCATTGGGTGACTCTTCTTTCATTTTACTTACCATCAATCAGACGACGATTGGAACTACTCCTTCATTTTATACAATGCCTATCGATATTCGTATTTCTGCGAACGGACATGATACGACGATCATAGTATTTAACAATGCACAGCAACAGAATTTTACTATTCCATATCCTGTAAAGCCTTCCGTCGTGTTTCTCGATCCCGAGGGCTGGATATTGAAATTTTTGTTTAGTGAAAACGATCGGCCTCCATCTATTTACCTGTTAGAACAAAACTATCCCAACCCATTCAACTCCACAACCACTATTGTATACCAGATTCCAAGACAGGAACAGGTTGTTCTTAAGATCTACGACATCCTGGGACGTGAGGTCACAACGCTTGTAGATGCAAAACAATATTCCGGAGTCTATGAGTACCAATGGAATCCACATATTATGGCGAGCGGAATATATTTCTACCGTTTGAATACGGGGAGTGTGCAGATTCAAAGGAAAATGGTGCTTCTTAAGTAAAGATTTTGTTATATAATTGACAGGGTTCTTTTAAACATATTTGTTAAAGAGTAGATCTTTAATTGCCGATATAGGACGTTTTAATATTTATTATATTCCATAGAGATTTGAGGCAAGCGAAGTGAAAAATATTTCTTGAGCAGTATATATTTCTATCATTTAAATTATTCATTTGTTTCGCAATAGGTTTTAAAGATTTCATTTTGGAAGTATAGATTCAACTATTCGCTCAAGAAAATATTCAATACTGAAACAAAATTATAAAATATCCGTCAACTCTATTTAGTTACATCAAGCCAAGTATGTAAATTAAACCGATTTATCGTAGAGAATTCTAATTGATCGAAAATAAAGGAAAAGATATCCGAAGTATTGTATTAAATCATATCAAATAATTACCTTGTCATTCCATTCACCATCTATGCTGAGACATTTACTATGTGGAGAAAAAAATATTCACTGGCGCTCATCGTGACATTATCAGCACTTTTTATTCATGATAATAGTTCTGCACAGATTTATCTTGATTCTACCGCTTCGATACAAACGCGTGTCGAAGATCTTCTTAACCAAATGACAACGGATGAGAAAATCGGACAAATGCTCCAGCTTGAACGAGGCTCTGTTGAAAACAATCTTTCACGTCTCTCAACATTTCCCGTTGGATCAATTTTGAGCGGTGGCGGTTCTGTACCAAATGCTGGCAATACCCCTTTAAAATGGGCAAATATGTATGACTCACTCCAGACTTATGCATTGAAGAGTCGATTGAAAATTCCCATTATTTATGGAATTGATGCCGTTCATGGTAACAATAATGTCTATAGCGCAACAATTTTTCCGCACAACATTGGCATGGGATGTACACGAAATCCGGAGCTTGCAAAACAAGCGGCGCAAGTCACTGCAACCGAAGTCCGGGCAACTGGCTTGAACTGGACATTCGGCCCTTGCATCGCTGTTCCACGTGATATACGATGGGGTAGGACGTATGAGGGTTTTGGTGAAACGCCAGAACTTGCACAAATGTTCGCCGCCTCCGAAGTAAGCGGTTTTCAAGGAGATACGTTAAATGGTCCAACAAGTATTCTCGCCTGTGCAAAACACTTTCTGGGAGATGGTGGAACAATATTCGGTACTTCAAGTAGCGCTCTGCTTGACCAAGGAAATACAATACTCAGCGAAAGCTCTGTGCGTTTGATTCATCTGCCGGGATATATCTCAGCTGTCAACGCCGGTGTAGGAAGCGTTATGGTTTCGTTTAGCAGCATAAATGGATTGAAAATGCATGGAAATAAATATTGGATTACAGATGTGCTAAAGAATGAATTAGGGTTCAAAGGATTTGTTGTATCAGACTGGCGTGGAATCGATCAATTGAACAATGATTATAAAACATGCCTCGAGCAATCGGTCAACGCAGGCATAGATATGATTATGATACCGCAGACAACGGCAGCTGCCGACATGCAAAGCCTTGTAAGCAGCGGTAAAATTTCATTAGGCCGTATTGACGATGCTGTGCGGAGAATACTCACCGAAAAATTCAAACTCGGATTATTTGAACACCCTTTCGCCAATCGATCATTACTTACGCAAGTTGGATCTTCCGCAAATCGCGCAGTTGCACGGCAGTGTGTTCGTGAATCGATGGTACTTTTAAAAAAGAAGGACGGCATCCTCCCATTGCGAAAAACGAATGCAAGAATACTTGTTGCAGGCTCGAACGCAGATGATTTAGGAAATCAATGTGGTGGATGGACAATTGACTGGCAGGGCCAAAGCGGCAATATTACAAATGGCACCACAATACTCGCCGGTCTGAAAAAGATTGCACCGGGTACACAAATAGATTACAGTGCTACGGGTGTCTTCACAAATACCAAAGCTGATTATTCACTGGTTGTGATTGGTGAACGGCCTTATGCAGAAATGTACGGTGATGCTTTTGATCTTCGCCTCTCTGCAAATGATATCGCATTAGTTAAGAAAATGAAAGGATATGGCGCACCGGTGATTCTTATTCTTGTGTCCGGAAGGCCCCTCATCATAGAAGATGTTTTACATTATTCCGATGTTATCGTAGCCGCATGGTTGCCTGGCACAGAAGGTGATGGAATAGCTGAGGTATTATTTGGCGACTATCAACCCAAAGGCTTGTTATCGCACACATGGCCGAAGAATATGTCACAAATACCAATCAATTATGGCGATCCTTCCTATACTCCTCGCTATGCGTACGGATTTGGAATTCAAAATTTTACAGACTCGCCAAGCGGTTCTGCTCCGGTTTGTTTATCAGTATTACTTACAAGTAATCCACATTTTTTGGAACTCACATTCAATAAACAAATGAGTGCTCCGTCCGCATTCAACGGTACCTTCTCAGTAACACAGAACAACACAACACTTCCGTCATCGCACAAAGTTTCTCTCAAAACCGGCGATAGCACAACTTTCATTGTTCAGATAGATAGTATCCAAATCCAACGAAGCGATATTTGCACAATTTCCTATACAGGCGGAGACCTACAATCTAGCGATGGCGGTGTTCTTCAGTCATTTAATTCCTTAGAGGTAATCAACGGTGCCACACCGACGTCAATTGCGATTCCTGCAAAAATCATGGTTGATAATTATTTTGATATGAATAACATTTTTATTTATCCGCTAGGTGATGGAGATAGTAATGATTCTTTTATTTTTGGCCCCCAAGCGATGGCAGAGTACTTTGTCAATGTCCCTACAGCCGGAACATACTATCTCACCTTCAGGATTATGAGTTTTGAATCATCCAGTATACAAATATCCTATGGCACACAAAATTTAAGCGTACCAATTTCAACAACAAACAATTGGACAACAACAAACAGCATAGCATTAACACTTCCAGCAGGTGAACAAAAAATAAAGGTCAAAATACCTTCATATAATGTTCTACTTCACTGGATCAATTTTAATACTGAACCCACATCAGTCAATAACGGAAAGACAACTCCTTTTACCGCGAGACTATATCAAAATTTTCCGAATCCGTTCAATCCAACCACAACGATAGGATATGAAATACCTGCAAAAGGTCAAGTGACATTGAAAGTATTCGATATGCTTGGTCGTGAAGTCTCAATGTTAGTAGATGAGATAAAACCAGCAGGAGAGTACAAGGTTACATGGGATGCGTCAATGTTGCCAAGCGGCGTGTACTTAATCCAAGTGCAGGCAGGTAATTACTTCTCTGTGAAAAAGGCGATTCTATTGAAATGAAACTATGAACTGAGGTTGTTATATAAATCGTTCAATCATCCAGTAACAACCGGCAGAGACCAATGCAGATACTGGAATTGTAATGATCCATGCAATAACAATTTTTCCTGCGAGTCCCCACTTCACAGCGGACATACGTTTTGTTGCGCCTACTCCCATAATTGCGCCGGTAATAGTATGTGTTGTGCTGACCGCAATGCCGCTGAACGCGGTAATAAGCAATGTAAATGCACCAGCCGTTTCCGCACAAAACCCGCCTACAGGTTTCAACTTTGTCACTTTTTGTCCCATCGTTTTCACAATGCGCCAGCCGCCGAACATCGTTCCTAGCGAAATGGCGGTATAACATGGAATAATGATCCACCATTTTATTGGAAAATCATCAGGGCCGCTCGTTTGAATAAGCTGTGCGTTGATAAGCAAGATTGTGATAATTCCCATTGTTTTTTGCGCGTCATTTGCACCATGTCCGAGACTATAGAAAGCCGCAGAAACAAGCTGCAGTTTTCTAAAAACACCATTGATTTTTGATGATGGATGTTTATGAAACATCCACATGAGAAGCATCATCATACCAAACCCCAATACCATACCAAGCACGGGAGCAACAACAATAAAAATAAGTGTTTTTATCCAACCGCTCCAGATGATGGAGCCAAAACCTGCACGCATAATTGCTGCACCGCCCAATCCTCCCATTAATGCGTGTGAAGAACTGGACGGGATGCCGTAATACCATGTTATTATATTCCACGCTATTGCACCAAGCAGCGCAGCCAAGATAACATTTTCGTTCACTAAACTAGGAGTCACAAGCCCTTTGCCGATTGTCTTCGCAACATTGTGACCAGTAAAAAGGAATGCCGCAAGGAAATTAAAAAACGCTGCCCATAGGACTGCTTTTCGTGGTGTGAGTACACGTGTTGAAACTATCGTTGCAATCGAATTTGCCGCATCATGAAATCCATTGAGGAAATCAAAAACCAGCGCGATCAAAACAATAAAAACAATAAGTGACATCATATAACAAATGTCCGGTTAGTGATGCTTTCTAAAATATTTTTCAATATTCGTTGAAGCATAGTATGTTGGAAGCGAGTGTTTTGCCGTTTAGAGTTATTGCAATGGCATTAATTGTGTTTTATCAGGATGCCCTCAAGTACATTTGCCGCATCCTCACATTTATCGGTCGCAGTTTCTAATCCGACAAAAACTTCTTTGAGCTTGATGATCTGTACCGGATCTTTTTCTTTGTCAAATAAATCCGCTACTGCCTTATCGAATATATCGTCCGCTTGATTTTCGTACTCGTTCACTTTCGTGAATGACGCTTTGAATATTTCTATTTCATCGAGTTTGCGCAGGAGATGAACTCCATTCGTCAATTCAGCTATTGACAGAATCAGCACGTCAATAAGTTGTATCACCGCTTTCGGAACGCGTGTTATCTTGTAGAGCGCAAATCTGTTTGCGCATCCGTCTATATGATCAAGAATATCGTCTAATGCCGAGGCAAGTTCATGAATATCCTCACGGTCAATTGGAGTAACAAACGTTGAATTGAGTTCCGAGAATATTCGATGTGTTATCGAATCACCGTCATGTTCGATGTCTTTGATTCGCCTTGCGGCATCCTCACGCTGGGCTTGTGTTTTGCATAATGGGAGCGTCCTCAATACGACGCCGGCCTTTACCAGATTCTGTGCAGATTCTTCCAATAAATTATAGAAGTTTTCATCATGCGGGAGCAGCATTTTTAAAATTTTATCAATTTTCATAAGTATTCTTTATTAATATGTAATTGGTCTGTTGTAGATGTCTCATTTGTCTTTGAATGAACTGCTGTACCGTTTGCCTTGATCATTGAGTAAACACACGTTTCCATGACCATTGCAAGAATGAATAGGATTCCTTGAATAAGTTTTATCTCTCCATTTGATTAAACGGAAGACTTCAGAACTTTCTCTTGTAATTTTGTACGATAGCCTTCAAGTTTTGTGGTAAGTTCCTGAGAAGCAAGTGCAAGTATTTCTACGGCAAGCAATGCGGCATTCACCGCTCCATCGATGGCAACTGTAGCGACTGGAATACCAGCTGGCATCTGAACGATAGACAGCAACGAATCTAATCCATTAAGGGATTTTGATTTGATAGGAATGCCGATCACCGGTAATGTTGTGACAGCGGCGATAATTCCTGGCAAATGCGCTGCACCCCCGGCTCCAGCGATGATAATCTTTGTTCCGCGTACCTTTGCTGCTTTCACATACGCAATTGTCTGTTCTGGTGTGCGGTGTGCGGAAAGGACTTTCATTTCGCACGGAATATCAAACTCTTTCAGTATCTGCCGTGCGGGTTCCATCGTCTCTGCATCAGATATACTTCCCATAAGTACAGCAACAATAGGTATTTGAACCGACTTTTCAGTATTTAATAGAATCATATAAATAATCTCCTTCGGGATGGCATATTCTTTTTCAATTTAAATGAATATTTACAATAAAGCACACGAATACTATATATTCTGCGCAGCTTTGGAAAGACGATCCATGATCGCTGCACCGATTCCTTTTTCTTCAACACTCTCCACAAGCATACAGTCAACATTTAAGGTATCTAATTCACGAAGCGCCCGAAAAATATTCCGGCCATAACGTTCAACAGAGGAAGAGAGAATGATATGGAATCTTGTTGTTTCGATGGCGTTCAAATCTTCTGAATACGTAATTATACCAACCTTTTTTCCATCGTCTTTCATCTTGTGCAACTGTTGTACGAAAGCATCGCGGTCGTTTCTCGGAATAAGAACTATGTGCGCCTTCGGTGCATAGTGACGATGGCGAGTACCCGGCGAACGCCGAAGTAATTCTTGATCACTTGTTCGGCGAGTCTCTCCTATTTCCTGTTCAATATCTTCACGGCTTAATCCGCCAATGCGTAAAATAGCTGGCGGGTCAAGTGTCACATCTATGACGGTCGATTCCATACCAATGGTTGTCGGTCCTGCATCAAGAATAATATCAATTTTTCCGTTTAAATCATGATAGACATGCTCAGCCGACGTTGGGCTTGGGCGCCCGGAAATATTTGCACTCGGTCCAACCATGCCGCCTTCAAATCTTGTCAGCAACTCTAAAGTTACCGGGTGATTTGGAATTCTTATTGCGACAGTATCCAAGCCGGCAGTGACAATATCCGGAATATTCGCTTTTCGTTTTACGACAAGGGTAAGCGGACCGGGCCAGAAATGCTTCGCCAGTTGTAATCCTTTATCTGAAATCTCTGTTGTAAAATGCCATGCGATTTCCAGAGATGCAACATGTACAATAAGGGGGTTATCAGAAGGTCTCCCCTTCGCATCAAAGATTTTTTGTACAGCAGCTGGATTGAATGCATCTGCTCCGAGACCGTAAACTGTTTCAGTTGGGAAGGCAACCAATCCTCCTGAACGAAGCGTTGCAACTGCATCATTCATATCGTCCGGATCCAGATGTTCGCCGAAGAACTGTATAATCTTTGTTATTGGCATTTCTTTGTTTACTCCACCACCGCTAAAAGCATTTCCGCTATGTCCTTTACTTTTACACTCTCTGTTGCTTCCTTATCTTTCACCCCGTCTTCTAACATTGTCAGACAGAATGGACAAGCAGTTCCGATTATATCCGGTTTGAGCGCAAGCGCTTCTTCCGTTCGCTCACTATTGACGCGTTTGCCTTCATTTTCCTCCATCCACATTCTGCCGCCGCCTGCACCGCAGCAAAATCCTTTAAATCTCGACCGTTTCATCTCCAACGTATTCACACCTGGAATTGCTTTGAGAATTTCTCGCGGTTGATCGTATATATCGTTGTACCGTCCGAGGTAACACGAATCGTGGAAAGTTACCTTTGCCGCTTCTTCTTTTGTAACCTTCAGTTTACCTTCATGAATCAGATTGAGTAAGAAGTCAGTGTGGTGAACAACTTCATAATTACCACCAAACTGAGGATATTCATTCTTCAGAGTGTTGAAACAATGCGGACATGTTGTCACAATCTTCTTCACATTGTATCCATTGAGAGTCGTTATGTTATCTTTCATCAGCATTTGAGCAAGATACTCATTGCCAATACGCCGGGCAGAATCACCGGTACATTTTTCTTCCGTTCCAAGAATGGCGAATTTAATTCCCGCTTTCAGCATCAACGTTGCAAAAGCTTGAGTCACTTTTGTGTAACGCGCATCGAAAGCTCCAGCACAGCCAACCCAGAAAAGAATCTCCGCATCGTTTGCTTGCGACATTTGCGGGATATTCATTCCTTCTGCCCAATCGGCGCGCGCTGATGCAGGGAACGCCCATGGGCTAAAATTCGTTTCTAGATTTTTGAACACAACCTGAACCTCTGGCGGAAAATTGGATTCCATCAAAACGAGACTACGGCGCAATTCGACAATTGCCGGAATATGCTCGTTGTTGACAGGGCATTCCTGTACACATGCCATACAAGTCGTGCAAGCAAACAGTTCCTCTGCTGTGAGATAATGATGCAACAGTGTGTTTTCTAAAAGATCTTTCTCCCCCTCTTTGACTTTAGCTACTTTATCACCATCGAATAATAATGGTCCCTTTTCTGCAACACGATGCCGTATATCTGTCATGATTTTCTTGGGGGAAAGCTTTTTACCTGTTATATTTGCCGGGCATGACGCTGTACAACGACCGCACTCAGTGCAGGTATAGCCATCAAGCAATTGTTTCCAGGTAAGATCATCAACATCTGTTGCACCGAATTTTTCTACTCCTTCAGCTTCAAGATCAATTGGCTTCAATGCGCCTTTTGGTTTCAAGGATGAAAGAAAGACATTCGGCACCGATGTCAGTATGTGTGCATGCTTTGAATACGGCAGGTAATTCAGAAATCCAAGCACAAGGACAATATGCACCCACCAATAGATTTCAAATAAGACATTGTTTGTCGATACATTTGATGAAGTTAAAATTGGAGCAAGTGCCGCTGATAGGAAGCGACCTCCTTGATTCAAATCAGTTTGAAGCCGTACCGCATTCTGTCCTAACAAACTTGTCATAATAAGAAAAATGGTTAAGAGAATTGCGGTTGCATCTAGTTGTGCATGCCTATCAACTTGCAGCCTCTTTGGCCGAAGAATATAGCGGCGGTACAAGGCAATACAAATCCCTGCGATCACTAATCCTGCAAAAAGTTCTTGGCAGAATTGCAAAGGCTGATAGAAAATACCTATAAAACGAAATGTGAAGCCGGAAGAGAGTCCTTCGCCGATTGCTTCCAAAACGGACGACAGTAATACCAGGAATCCCCAGAAGATAAATGCGTGCATCAATCCAGGTATCGGTTCGCGGAAGAGCTTCGATTGGCCGAATGCCACTGTCATCATCTTTTTAAATCTTTCCCATAGATGATCCAGTCGATTCTCCGGCATGCCGATTGAGATCAGCTTTATCATTCGCCTCAGACTTACTCCAAATAATCCGAATGCACCTAACAGTAAAACTGCAAAGACGATTGCCTTCGTTGTCATTCCATCTTTCCTTTTTATTGATTACATCTTCAGAATTGAATCCATAATTGTTACTGCTTCGCCCGCAATACTAATGTCTTCAACGATGTTTTGTTTAAGTCGAAGCCGAATCTTCACGCGTCCGGCTCGTTGAATGTCATCTCCCTGCTCTCCAATAAATTCCATTCCACCGTCAGGCATCTCATGGCATGCAACCGGATATCCTGCAGGTAATACATATTTATGCAGATAGAAGCCAAGAGGTCCATTCGCTGAACCTGTCACAGGGTCTTCATCGATACCGTAGTTTGGTGCAAAGAATCGGGAATGCACTGCGGAATATTTGTCCTTTGTTTCCAAAGTAAAGACACAAACACCTGCCATTCGCATTTTCGTTAACTCGAAATCAAGCGTTTTAAACTCCGGTTTTAGTTTTTCGATAACCTTAAGTCCGGTCACCGGTATATAGAGATACGAATCAGTAACTACAGGCAAAACTTTTTTCACATCTTTCCTATACATCCCTAACGCATGAAGCATTTTATCGGATACTATTTTTTTGACTTGAAATTTTGGTGTCGGCAACTCGAATTCAATTGTTGTACCGTAGAAATTTTTCTCCACTCGCACAGCGAGAATTCCGCTCTTTGTTTGCAGCCGAAAGTAATGTTGACCGTTTGTGCGCATACCTTCCATCCCCTCTTCTGCAAGAGCATGAAAGCTTGCAATTGTTGCATGCCCGCAGAGAGGCACTTCACCGACCGTTGTGAACCAGCGAATGCGAAGATTTGCATCCGGTTCTGTTGCAGGAAGAATGAACGCCGTCTCTGAAAGATTTAATTCTCGTGCGATCAGCTGCATTTGACTATCAGCCAGTCCATTGGCATCGAGAACCACTCCAGCCGGATTGCCCGCGAACGGTTTCTTTGTGAATGCATCAACAATTTTAATACGGTAAGTTTTCATTATCTCACCTTCCCATGAATTGAACAACGATGTCGCGATTCCGTGCTCGGTTGTCGAAATCTATCAACACAATTTGCTGCCACGTTCCAAGAAGCAACTTACCGCTGGCAAATGGCACCACGAGCGATGGACCAAGAAACGATGCCCTGACATGCGCATGACCGTTTCCATCTCCCCACGTATCATCGTGGTGATAACGCACATCGCTTGGCGCAATCCGTTCCAGCATTTCCGGAATATCTTTTTTTAATCCCGGTTCAAATTCAGTCGTCGTGATAGAAGCAGTAGAACCAACGACAAAGAGTGTTGCAGTGCCTTCTTTCAAACTATGCTTCTGAAGCAACGCATCGACCTGGCCGGTAATATCGACAACTTCCGAGTTTCCTTTGGTCGCTGCTCGAATATGTTCTGTTATGATTTCCATGGCTGCAGCGCTATTAATGTAGTTTGATGCTTGATGAAAATTAATAAGTCGTCTTTAATGAAAAACGAGTTCGGGCTCGGCGTCTTCAAGCCTTGAGCGATAACGTCACTGTAAAGCGTCTTTTCTGTTTTTAAATCACAAACTGCCAGGAGATTATTCAGCAATGACGAATCTGATTGATTTTGTATTCGGCGATATTGACTTACGATAAGAATTCCGCGATGTGAAATATATTCAATCCAGCCTTCAAGTGCCTTACCTTCCGTCAATCGTTGAACGATTTTCCTGAGTGCTGCGTCTGCTTCATTCTCATCAAATACTTCAGGGAATACTACATCCTGCTGATGCTCTGATTCTTTTTGCGTTACTTTTTGTCGAAGTTCCTGCAACAGATCAAGAGTGTCGGAGTGCTCATGTAATAATGTTCCCGTGTTGATGTCAAGTTCGCAGCCGAGATGTTTTTCAAAGAGATATTTATGCGCGTAGAGTGTTTCATGATCGATGAACCAGAACGCAAGAGTATCGTTTCTCCAGAGAAGTTTGCCTGATGGAATGTCAATAACACGAATGCCGCGATGTTCCGGCATATCCGGCCTGACAAATCCATGCAAAATCATCCATTTCTCATGCACTGCTTCAATTCCAATCCACCATGGTTCATCAAACCCAATATGTTGCCACAAAGGTTTCCCGGAATGTATGTCAATGCAAAAGAAACTTGTCGATTTCGTTTCTTGATTACGTGTTTCACCAATAATGAGATTATTTGAAGTGAAAAATATTCGCCAAATTAATGCGCCGGCATCGAAAATCCATGCCGGTTTCAGCTGTTTTTCTTTAAATAATGGGATAAGAGAAGCCATAAGATGGAATAACATACCGCTTTTTTAAAGTAGTTTCAACCGATAGCAGTATAACAAAAAAAGGTCAACGAGAATCTTGTTGACCTTTCGAAATAAATTATTTATGCAGCTTATTATTGATCGCTCACAAGCTTTTCAACCTCAGCGATCAATTCTTTTTCTGTCGGTTCTGTACCTGGCGCAAATTTTTCCACGACATTTCCTTTCCGATCCACAAGATATTTTTGGAAATTCCATTTTACAGCTCCAGGAACCGGAGATTCTTCGGTAAGATAGTGGTAAAGCGGATGCTGGTCATTCCCTTTCACACTAATCTTTGAAAACATATCGAATGTTACGCCATACATCGTTGTGCAAAACTGTTTTATTACAGAATCTGTACCTGGCTCCTGCCATAAAAAATTGTTCGCCGGGAATCCGAGAATCATGAAGCCGCGGTCTTTGTATTTTTCATAAAGTGCTTCTAGTCCTTTATACTGCGGTGTATGGCCGCATTTAGATGCGACATTCACAATCATCAGTACTTTTCCCTTGTAGTCTGAAAGTTTTTTATCGTTGCCATCAATCGTCTTCATTGTAAAAGAATACAGCGCCGGTTGTGTTTCCATCTGCTTCTCCTTGGTTTGTGCCAATACATTCATTTGAAACATAAGCAATGCTGCAAGCACTATGACGTTTGTGTATTTCATTGTTGCACCCTTTGTGATTCGAGTTTATTGAATTTCATGGTACAACACTGAACACAGGGAGAAAAGTTTCAGCAGTTTAGGATTAGTTTTGCCCTCTCACAGGAACAATCCACCATGCTATGATGTAACCGATAAAGAATGGAAAGAAACCGGTCGCGATACCAAGCACGATGACAACGAGCCGAATAATGGTCGGATCGGTGTCTGTCATTTCACCGATACCGCCGCAAATACCTGCAATTTTCTTGTTCGTTTGTGATCGAAAGAGCTTTTTCATATAGTACCTCCTGTTAGATTGCTAGAGCGTCTGTGTTGCATTCGATACGATGCCGCGGTGTGGAGTGATTTCATTCCCACCTGAGAACCGGACATCACCTATGATTTTCATCTGTCGAATGTCACCTGCTGCTGTATACGCAAGTTGCGGGAGAACTGTTGCAGTCACTATCAGACTGAATATGGGAAAAGGAATTGTTTTATGCTGCGGAAGATGTTTATATGAATAAATCTCTATGACAAGGAGTTTAAACAGTGGTTTCAAGCTCATCAGATGTTCATCTGAACCAAGAATTCTTAGGTAAGCGAATACCGATCTCAGGATTTCCTTTTCAGATGTAATTGCTTGATCGGCATCAGATTGCATTTCATCGATCTGTATTCTGATATGCAATTCCTTTACTATTGGGTCCAGAGTACATGTCTCCGTCCAAGAAAAGAAGGGATGACGTTTTTCAAGGCTTGAATCAAGTTTCCAAATATCTAACACTGTAGTCTTTTCGCCCTTCTCGAGCATCAATAAATCCTTCGTATGAACAATTGTTTTTTCACGAGTTTGATGATCGAGTAATTCCTTCTTCTGCTTATTTATTTCATCCTTGTTAACCTTCATGTGCGGATCAAGGAGAGAACCCTTGATCATATACATAACAAATGCAAGTAAACTCAAATATGTGATTACAAAAATACGAACTGCTATTGAGCTGTTATATGTCGAGATCCACCAAACCATAGGTACAGCGACTAATAGTAAAACTATAGGAACAGCAATAATCCATGGATTCCACCACCATACTTTTCTTCTTTTGAAATAGGCAGGTTTTGTGGTCATGGGAACCTTGTTCTTCTATTTGTAATTTGCTAAGAAAAGAACTACTGTTTTCTTATTCTACAACAACTTTCCGCAATTGCTTTGTTTTGCTCCGTGCTTTTTTTGTGCGTAACCGCACTTCACGAGCAGTGTGTGTCGGCTTAGTAGCGATTCGTTTCTTACGAACAATCAATGCGGATTTTAGAAGATCTGTCAATCGTTCAATTGCTAACTGCTTATTCTTCCATTGGCTTCTTGTGTCCTGCACGACAATATGCAATATCCCGGATGAATCAAGTTGAGAAGTGAGACTGTTCAGCAAGCGCTGATGGATGTGATTTGGGAGGCTTGGTGAATTTGCCAAATCGAATAATACTTCGACCCGGGTTTCTAACTTATTCACATTCTGTCCGCCCGGCCCCCCGCTTCTGCTGGTTTTAAACTGCAATTCAGCGTATGGAATTTTCAGCGAGTGTGAGAGAACGATATGCGATGCAAGCATGACCGATCTTAAAAGAAATAATAGTGCGCCGCAATTTGCGGAAGAGGAATTACGCGTCCATCAGAAAAATATGTGAACATCCCTTCTAATGTGACGTGCAAGGCGCCTTGCACATGAAATTCACCGCCGATACCCGCACCCACACGAAATGGCCCGGCAACTTCATTCGAGCCATTCCCATTATAGAAAAAGGACATCGCCGAACCGACAAAAAATCGTGTCGTGTTATTTCTCACAAGATCATATTGAAACTCTCCTCCGATGCTCATGGAAAGCTTATCTGACGTTTTTATTATACCAAAGACTCCTTGGACGGATGCTTTGGAAGGTAAGTGCGACCGAAAGCTTAGGCCGATACCGGAAGCCCACCCAGCAGAAAAACCAAGTCCGTAGACCGCCTTTGTTAATCCTTCAGCATTTGATAAACCGGATGTGCTGACCTGTGCATGGGAAAATGATGCAATTAGCAGTAGAGCAATACTCAAACCGAACACATTTTTTTTCATCGTCATCTCCAGAGAAATTCAATAGAACAACAGAATCCAAATAGCTGGTGATAAGATACGATTTTCTCTTTGAGAAGAGAAGAGTTGAACGAAGAAATCTGGCTTGGGGATATTCACAACTTTAATTCATAATTTCATTTCGGCGGCCAAGCCGTACAGCTCATACATCTCTTCAACGATTTAGTGGTCAAGAAATTGGCATAGAAGCTCGAAGCGATTGTACTCGTACCAATTGTCACAATTTCTATTAAAAAACCAGAGAACACTTCAAGAAAGCCCAAACCGCCGCAACTCCCTGAAGCGATTCTTGTATTTAATGTAACGGAATACAAAGGAGATGTCAAGCCGCCATACGTCAGAAACAAGCACGTACCTCTCCGATCGCTCTAAGCGGTCGGAGAGGTATCGTTCGTCGCGTAATAACGATCTGAACAAATTATTACGGAGTAATAGTATCCACTTTTTCTAATTTATTCCCTTCGCGTTTGTCGGCACGCAAGAGGAGAATAGCGAAGATCAATCCGACAATGCCGAGCATGGAAAACATTACCATGCTTGCTGTGTATGCTTGCGTCGCATCGCGCAGCAATCCGTTAAGCCATGGAAACAATGCAAGACCTATATTTTGAATCGTCGTTGTCAATCCAAATGCCGTGCCCACACGATTCTTTTCCACGATAAGCGGAATCGATGGCCACATCGCCGCAGGAACCATAACAAATGCTGCTCCAAGGACAATCATTGGAAGTGCAGGGGGAATCATCGTGAATGCCATTGTGAGAAATGCAGGCACCATAAGAATTGAGCCGCCGACCATTACCGTAGCACGTTTGCCAAAACGATCAACCAATTGCCCGAAAAAGGGCGCAAAAACCATAGAAGCAAATATTATGATTGTGGTAGTACCGCCTGCCGTGCTAAACATGTGAATAACATTGTAAAACACTTGAGTGAAGAATCCGCCTTCTGATCCGGCTGTAAGCGGTAATCCCCATTTACTATTAAAAAAATCCGTGGAAAGCGCTGTGAATGGAAAGATTGCGGAATAGAATGTGACACAGAGAAGCGTGACATACCAATATGATGAACGAAATTTCTTTATATCGGCAAGAACAATTTTATCACCACCGCCTTCTTCCTGAAGTTTGAGGATACGTTCACCGCGGCGATCTAAAAATATATAAAGAGCATTCGCAAGCAGCGACAGAACGCAGAAAATGACCGCTGCCCATAAGGCTGCACTGTAGTTCTTAAAATATTCCGCTATCAATGCTTCTGTGTTGAAACTGAAAAGTGTCCCGAGCCGGCTGATTGTAAGTCCGATGCCAAATGCAAATGCCAATTCCTTTCCTTTGAACCAACGGGTAAAGATTGCACTTTGTGCGACTACCAGTGATTCTGATCCCCAGCCAAAAATAAAACGACCAAAATAAAGAACCCAAATGTTTGGCGCTACGGCAACAATAAGCGCACCGACTGTAACAAGTGCTGAAAAAAGAAGACTAGCGCGGCGCGTTCCAATCCGATCGATAAGCAAACCGCCTATGAACACAGAAAGAATTGCCGCAATACTGTAGAGCGTGTACATTTGCCCGATGGATTCGCGGCCTATACCAAGCGCAGTAATAAGTGTAGGAGCAATCGCACCAACGCTGTCATAGGCAAAATAACTGCCGAAGGTCAGAAAACTAACAATAAATAAAACTGCGTATCGATATGGACGTCTCGATGGATGGAAGTAACTGCTGGAAGATGGGATTGAATCAGTCATAAAATTAATCCTTTTAGAATAAACACTTTAACTTGATGGTAGAAGGGGAACAGTAGACAGGAAAGGGAAAATGGAAGAAGGAAGATGGTAAAAGAATAATATTCTGAAGCCATGAATAATCAATTCCTTGACCTTCGATATCGGATGAACCCTGAAAGCAATGAGTCAACAGAATTAATCTGATTTGTTAAAAGCTGATAGTCAGCGTCATTGATCATTTCTAAGGAACGAGAGAGTTCTATTTGTGTATCGAGTTCACTGAGCGAGCCGCGCGCAACAACAAATAAATACAATGCATCCTTTTTTGTTTGTCGCGCAGATCCTTCGGCAATATTTGACGGAATTGAGACAGCTGCCCTTCGCATTTGTGAAACCAATCCATACTTCTCTTCAGATGGAAATTTCTTTGTCACCGCATAAATAGATTTTGTCAATTCAAAACTTTTAAGCCAAACATCAAGTTTTTTGTGGCTCTTCTCCATCCCCTTTTACTTTCTCCCCTCTACTTATTTCCTTCTTCCTTCTACCCTCTACCGTTTACCTTTACTTTACGTTCTTCAGGATCGCGAGGAGAAAATTCCAGAATTTATCCACTGTGTCGATATGAATTTTTTCGTCGGGGGAATGAACTCCTTCGAGGGTTGGGCCGAAAGAAATCATATCCATACCCGGATATTTCTCTCCAATAATGCCGCATTCTAATCCTGCGTGAATTGCTTTTACGTCTGGCTTTTTGTTGTAAAGCGACTGATAGGTCGTTCTGGCAATTTTCAAAATTGAAGAATCCATTTTTGGTTTCCATCCGGGATAACCATCTGTGGTTTCTACATTTGCTCCGCCGAGCATGAAGACAGATACGACCGAATGCACAACTTCATCAATCTCCGATGCAACTGAACTTCTCTGGCTTGTTGTTAACGTGACACCTTTTGTATCTGTGCAGATAATCGCAACATTTGTCGATGTCTCTACTAATCCCGGTATATCTGCGCTCATCTTTATTACGCCATGAGGTAATGCAGAAATCGTTAATAGTATTTTTTTCTGTAATACTTTCTTTAAAACTTTTCCTTTCGATTTTCCCTTTACCTCTTCTAAAATAATTGCAAGATCAGATTCAACATTTGGCAATTCATCTTTGATAATAGAATTGTATTGGGAAACAACCGCGCTGGCATCATTTAATTTCTTATTCGGGATATACACCATAGCTTCGGCTTCTCGCGGGATTGCATTGCTTTTATTCCCGCCATTCAATGTAGAAATTCGCACACCAAGCTTGTCAAGTTCCAACAAAACACGATTCAGAATTTTTATTGAATTGCCGCGTCCTTTATCAATTTCCAATCCCGAATGCCCGCCTTTCAACCCTTTTACTTTTACGATTGCAGGAGCATATTTTGGCAGAACAGTTTCATATGAAGCTTTCCATGTACCAATAGAATTTTTTCCACCGGAGCAGCCGACATAAATAGCACCCTCTTCTTCGGAGTCCAGATTCATAAGCGTTTTGCTTTTGATGAAATCCGGCTGCAAATTGTTCGCGCCCGTCAATCCCGTTTCTTCGTCTACGGTGAATAAGAACTCTAGCGGACCATGCTCAAGCGACTTGTCTTCCATAATAGCAAGATTTGTCGCAACGGCGATTCCATTATCCGCACCGAGTGTCGTTCCATTCGCCATCAAAAAATTGCCCTTTACAACGAGATCGAGCGGATCTTTCTCGAAATTATGGACTTTGTCTTTATTTTTTTCACACACCATGTCAAGGTGACCTTGCAAGCACACGGAAGGAACATTTTCATGCCCTTTAGAGGCCGGCTTGCTGACGACAACGTTGAGCACTTTATCTTGTTTTACTTCCAGCCCCAGCTTCTTTGCAGTCTCAACGATGTATGCTGATATTTTCTTTTCGTTCTTAGAACCGCGTGGAATCTTGCTGATTTCAGCAAAATACTTCCATACTAATTCTGGTTTCAGACCTGATAATGAATTCGACATATCAACCTCTTTTATTGTTGAGAAAAGACTTTTTTTGTTGACGTAAGCCCTAATTTATGAGCTTGTAACAGCAAAATCTCCTAATAAGTTCGTTAAGAGTAACCTTCGCAAGGTAATCTAACCTTCCGAAGGTTGCCTTGATAATAGCTCAGATAACCTTCGGAAGGTTTCTTCGTTTACTACATCATCGCTGTAGGCGGTGCAGGTTCATCTGCCCTGCCTGCTTTTGAAAGCGGGATGTAAATTAAATACAAAGCAAGGATTGCAAAAATCGGAATCGCCAGCCACGATGCAATGGACTGAAACATCTCGAGTGTCCAGAACTTCGCTTCAAGACCCATCTGATCTTTGGCAAAGACTACAGTTGCAATAAACAATCCCATTAATGCTTCACCCGCAATTAATCCCGAAGCCGACAAAATACCAGCGTTTTCAACTCGTGCTTTTTGAGCCTCATTGTAGCCGCGTTTAGATGCTCGTTTATCAACATGTCCGCGAATCAACCCTCCGATGAATATTGCGAATGTCGTTTCAAGCGGAAGATACATTCCAACCGAAAACAACATCGGACTTTTCACTTTTATCAGGATCAATGATATTCCTAATGCGATACCGACAAGAACTAACGGCCAAGCCATTTCACCGCCGACAATTCCTTGTGATAGAGCCGCCATAAGCCCAGCTTGCGGTGCAGGAAGATTACTGGAACCAAACCCACCGGTTAAAGGATTACTTGCTAAATCCGAATTGTGAAGAACGTACAACGGAAAGAACATCACAAGTCCCGCAAGTACAACCCCAATTATGTCGCCTATCTGCATTTTCGATGGAGTGCCGCCGAGAATATAACCAACTTTAAGATCTTGCAGCATCTCGCCTGCTACCGCTGACGATACACAGACAACAGCTGCAACACCAAGGACTGCAGCAACGCCTTGTATACCGTTGACACCGACCACCACCATTGTCAGTGCGGCAACAACAGTTGTTGCAAGAGTTAATCCAGAAATAGGATTATTCGATGAACCAATCATTCCGACCAAATTTCCAGAAACAGCAGCGAAGAAGAAACCTGTCACCAACATCACAATTGCAGCAAGGACGGCACCAAGAATCATATTTGTAAAATAAAAATACAACCCAATCATCAGTGCGAAAATTACTGTTATACCAAGGATGACAACCTTGAACGATAAATCTTTCTGAGTGCGCTCGGTTGCGGCTGTTGCCGTTGCAGATTTCTTTACATCGGCAATACCGCGTTTAATACCGAGAATCAAATTCTTCCGCATTTTCCAAAGTGTATAGCACGCACCGACGAGCATTCCACCAACTGCAATTGGGCGTACAATGTAACGGTACAAATGTCCGGTAATTGCAGCCCATGCTGCAAGAGAATCTCCATTGCTGGAAACGAGATACTTATCAATCATTTGCGGGCCGAGGAAGAAGACGAGCAATGGGACAAACAATCCCCATGCTAAAACACCACCGGCGAAATTTAAAGCACCAAGTTCCGGTCCGATGATATAGCCAACGCCAATATAGGCCGGTGTTGCCGCAGGAGCGGAAATTGTCGTGATACCGCCGCCAAGAATTTTTTCAGAGTCGGAGTTCAAGCCAAGTTTTACGAAAGATTCTTTCAACCGTCCGACCATCACTTGAAAATCATTCGAGGAATGAAATATTCCCAAACCATCCATCAATTTAATGACTGCGCCGACTGCCATTGCTTTAAAAAGCGAAATCGCGGCATCGGCACCGCGCTGACCTGCTTTGTGAATTTCCGAGGCTGCAACGGATTCTGGAAACGGCAACGTCTGATCTTCCACCATGACACGCCGAAGAATTGTTACAAACATGATTCCAAGCACACCGCCCAGAATCATCAGCGCAACGGCAGTCAGATACTCTGTGAACATACTCTGCGGTGTAAAATTCCAAATGCGTAAAATAACAAATGCCGGAATAGTAAAAATTGCGCCCGCGGCTACCGACTCACCAATGGAACCGACTGTTCTTGCAAAATTTTCTTCAAGAATGGATCCTTTCATAATTTTCAACAGCGCCATCCCAATCACTGCCGCAGGATATGTTGCCGCAATTGTCATTCCTGCTTTTAAACCGAGGTACGCATTTGCCGCACCCAGCACAACGCACATCACTAAACCGATGAGCAGTGCTCTGATTGTAAATTCTTTCATATTGGTGTTCGACGGAACATATGAAATAAATTTCTTACCGCTTACTCCATTATTCACATCTGCCATACAGTGCTCCTTGTGTTTGAGTTCCTTACCACATCAATGAATAAAAATTGCTTTCGTAATGTACCAAGCCATTTGCGGATTCTCTTGCAACCGGCGTGTTGAATAGGCATACCATTGTTCACCAAATGGGACATAGACTCTGAGCCGATGTCCATCTTTCACGATTTGATCGCGTCGCTTTTCGCGCACACCGAGAAGCATCTGAAACTCATACTGCTCTTTTTTCAATCCCAATTTCTCAATCATTGCGTACGCACCATTTATCAAGTAATCATCATGCGTAGCAATACCGACATAGCAACCGTTTTCAAGAATGATCTGAAGGAGCTTTAGATAATTGTTCCTAATTTCCTGTCGTTCCTTATACGCTAACGCTGGCGCTTCATTGTAAATTCCTTTACACAATCGGATATTTGCCCCGCTTTTTACCAAAGCACGTACATCGGCTTCGCTTCGACGAAGGTACGCTTGAATGACAACACCCGTGTTGCTCAATCCATCTGACTTAAGATGTTGATAGATTGCAAGAGTATCGTCTGTTGTTGTTGCATCTTCCATATCAATCCGCACGAAGTTGCCAAACTTCTGTGCTTCTTCAATAATCGTCTTTATATTGCGATGAGCGAGTTCCTTATCGATCTTCAAGCCAAGTTGTGTAGGTTTAATAGAGACATTGGATATTAATCTGTTTTCTTGGACAGAATGGAGAATTGAAAGAATTCCCTTTTTCACTTCTTCGATTTCAGCGACATTTTTCACATCTTCGCCCAACAGATCCATTGTCGCCATTATTGTTCTCTTGTTAAGTTCCTTAACGAGATGAATACCATCTGATAAGGCAACCCCGGCGATGTAACGCTTCGCTACTTGTCCTACAATTGCTTTTGGAATAAATGGAAATGCTGTGGTAATAAGCTTATTGAGTACTGCCATAACTTTTTATTAGCGCCAATTTTTATAAAATTCAATCAATCAAATCGGAGTCAATATAGCCACACGGGCTCGGAAAAGCAAGGAAGAACATAGAAACGCATTGTATTGGAGGGGATAAAATACAAAATTCCTCATTGTTTTATGATGGTGATTATTTAGTCTGAGTAAATTAAGAGAATTTTATGTATGATTGAATATGAAAGATTTTAACTGTTTCAGGAAAATTAGGATTTCTAAAATCTTTATGTGGGAACTGATAATATAGATGCCTCTTATTGAGTGGGATAACGCATTTTCAGTCGGCAATAGGGAGATTGACGAGCATCATAAAAAATTCTTTCATATTATCAATATGCTCTTCGATTCAATGAAAACTGGAGAAAAAGAAGAAATACTCCTACCTGTTTTGAAAGAATTGCAGCAATATGTTCAATATCATTTCAAAGCAGAAGAATCATTGATGAAAATGTACGCGTATCCAAATATTTCCAGTCACAAGGCAGAGCATGAAGATGCTATACAAAAAGTAAATAAATTTATCATCGATTATGAACGAAAAGATGATAAACTTGCGATCGATGTACTGAACTTCTTGAGCAATTGGCTCCAGAATCATATTCTTCAAACAGATAGAAAATATATTCCTTATCTGAATAAAAAAATATAAATCCTCTAACTATACTGTCCTACCGTCAATTAGCAACATCAACATGTATCGAGACAAATTTACATTTAATAATGTGGTGAATGAACATGACAACACAAAAACATTTGCGAGTCCTGGTTGTAGACGATCAGGAGTCTATCAGAGAACTTTTGCGGCGCCAATTGGAGAAGATCGGGCACACGGTTGTAGGCAAGGCATCAAATGGCATGCAAGCAATCGAACTCACCAGATCCTTGGAACCGGATATTGTGCTCATGGATATTGAGATGCCCAAGATGGACGGTCTCGAAGCAACAAAAATAATATTGGATAAATATCCGAGACCTGTAGTCCTGCTCACCTCACACGAGGATCCGGAGATGGTCAGGCGGGCAAGTCAGGCAGGAGCTGGTGCGTATCTCTTGAAACCACCAAGTGCAGAGGAAATTGAACGGACAATGATCATTGCAGCTGCGCGTTTTGCAGACCTCTTGGAATTACGCCGGCTCAATGCAGAATTGAAACAAGCTTTAGATAACGTTAAGGTATTAGGTGGATTGCTCCCTATCTGTGCCAATTGCAAAAGCATTCGTAATGATAAAGGTTATTGGAAGGCAGTAGAGGAATACCTATCAGAAAATAGCGATGTGCATTTTTCGCATAGTCTGTGTCCGGCCTGCATAGACAAGCTGTATCCGGACTATAAGCCGAAGAAAAACCAGTAGATGAAGTTCAAAGATGAACCTGTTAAGAGAAATCGACCATGATAAGAATACTTACTACCACCGAATTCGGTTCATGAACTTTTATACCCTAATGCCTATATAATAAAAGGTACTCCGCACTCCAATAATTATATTTTTTCAACACCTTTATTGTCGTATCCTGCAGCATCATTTCTTTTGTCAATTCTGTCTGATAGAAAATAGAATTTGAGGAGAAAGGATCCCAAAAGATAAGACATTCTGGATACTTCTTCAGTGTATCCTTATTGAATAGCGCATAATGCCTCCCCCCGGCCGGAGACACATCCATAATATATGCAACAATACAATTATTACTCAGTACAGTCAGATCCGGATATTCGTTCAGAAACTCTTTTGTCAGAGTAATCACAACCCTGTTATAATTTGCCCATAGCCGAGGATGAGCCGTCAATGTGCAATTGAACACAACAACACCGAAGACAAGAATTGAAAGTGCAAATCGACCGCTTGATGATTTTAATCTATCAAGAATCTCCGACATACCATAGACAGATACGATCCCGAATAAAGGCCCGATAACGGTAATATACCTTAACTCTCCAATGCTTCCTGTCCAGTGAAATATCTCTGCTCCGGCAATCGTATGAAAGATAATGGTAATCGCTATTGCGGCATAGATAATTCCAAAGTCGGCGCTCCTCTTTGCCCGCCTAATAAATATGACGCCTGCAATAAATAGAATCACTTGGGCAAATCCGAATGTTGTTTGCAGATTTTCTACATAATGTGTTAACGAGGCGCCAGGTATAAACTTCCCTATATCCGTAAAATGTTTCCATTCCTTGAAGAATGTCATGATATTTCCTGATATGATCGTTGTCGAACTAATCCAGAGCAACGGACCGATCAGTACGAGTGGCAATATTTTCCATTCTCGTTTGTGGGTGTATACGAGGAACATCAAACCTGCAAAAATGTACATTTCACTCCGGCATAATATTACTGCTGAAGCTAATGCCAGGCTCCATCCGTGTTTTCTCTTCAGGTGATAGTAGTAGGAGAGCGAAATTAGAAAAGCAGTTGGCATTTCCGTCATACATGCATACGAGAGATCAAAGAGGATTGGTTGCAGCCCGACGAGAATGACAACCCACTCAGCATGCTTTATTCCTTGAAGCACGGCAATCCGGTATGCGATCAGAAGAAGGCAAAGGAAAAGCCCGCACGCAAAAAACATTGTGAATGTATGTCCGAGTTGTGCCGGCAGAGCAAATAGCCATTGAGGTATAGGCCTATGCCAGGTTTGTACTGTTATTGGTAACGCTTGCAGCACAAATCTGCTATAAAGATAATGTGATAATTCGTCGATATAATAAAAACCGTTCGATTTAAGAATCCAAATAGATTCTATAACGGCAACCACAGCAAGAAAAAAAATGAGAAGCGGCTTTTTAAAATAAGGTTCTATGATTTTCATATTATTTCCGTCATTTCGTAACTGCTCAGCATTTATATAAATAGAGGAAAAATTTCCTCTCTTCTTAGGAGAGGTGAGCGCCTTTGGCGCCGTCGCATTGTGCGCCGTTTTCAACATGGCGCTTCGCGCCAGTTAGGCCTGCCCCGCAATGTTTTTATGCGGGGGTGAGGTCAAAGAAGATGGCCCCGTCGTGTTCGTCTTGCTACGAGCAGCTTACACGCAATCTTTTTGGCGGGGACTCTGCTTAACCCATCCTTTTAAGAATCATCCTGTTCTGATGATTGCATATATTTTTTCCTTCGGCAGTAAAGAGAAAATCGATCCGGTCTTTGTAGAACTCTGTAATCTTCCCTCGAACCATCTTCAATGTGCTATTGAGGAAATGATTCTGTTCTGTGAATCCCTCGCCTAATACTGCAATAGCGGAGGGAATCCAGCGTTCCGGAAATTCTCCGGCATATTTTCCCCCACTCTTGTATTCTGCAATTTCCGATTCTATCAATTTCAACACCATATCTTGCGCAACATCATCTAACGGAGAGAGATGTCGATCGTTCAGATACTTCAACACATTGTCTTTATTCGGAACAATCAGCGCTACTGTATACGTTGACTGGTTATTGTGAAGCATCACTTGATCGATATATTGCGAATTACCAACAATCGCTTCTTCAATTCCTTCCGGACTGTATTTCTCGCCATCGTGGCTTATGAGCAAACTTTTTGCACGGCCAAGCACGTACAGAAATCCATCGTTGTCTATGTACCCGAGATCGCCGCTATACAGCCATCCATGACGAATGGTTTCGCGGGTTGCTTTTTCATTCTTCCAGTAACCGATCATAACATTCTCACCTTTTACCACAATCTCACCTTGCTGACCAACCGGAAGCTCGTTCCCTTTCTCATCGCATATTTTGACGGTAAGATTTGGAACGATATATCCTGACGAACCAAGTTTGTGTTTCTTTGGTACATTTGCAGAAATCACCGGCGCAGCTTCTGTCAAACCATATCCCTGGAACATCGGAATGCCAATGGCATAGAAGAACCGCTGTAATTCAATATCCAGCAATGCACCGCCGCCAATAAAAAATTCGAGCCGCCCACCAAAGTTTTTCCGAATTTTCCGAAAGAGTAGTACGTCATACATCTTCAATTGGAGTTTTTCCGCAACAGTTGCGTTCTTGCCGCGGTCCCAGCCAAGGCCGTTATATGCATAGGCAAGAGTGACCGCTTTCTTGAAGAGTTTCTCAATCCCTTCACCCTTCTCTCGAATTCCTTTCTCGATATTCTTGCGGAAATTCTTCGCTAACGACGGCACGCTGAGAAGAAATGTGGGACGTGTCTCTTTAATATTTACTGGAATATTCTTCAACGTTTCAACTGGTGTTTTACCAAGCTTAATAGATGCCATGCTTGCACCGTTGTTCATCAGCGTGTAGATACCTGCAGTGTGTGCAAAGGCATGATCCCATGGGAGAATAAGAAGCGAGCAGTACCATTCTGGTATCGTTAAGAGCATTGACGACTGTTCGACGTTTGCAGTGTAATTGCGATGCGTGAGAATAATTCCTTTTGGATCTGCAGTAGTGCCGGAAGTGTAGCAGATGTTCGCAGGATCGTTTTCACGTAACGATTTCCAACGAATGTCAAACTCATTTTGATGCGCGCCAAGATAACTCTGACCATCATGGAGCAGAGTTTGGAATGCCATTTCCTCTTCAGCTTGCGGGTCACCGTCCAGTAAAATGACTTTTGTCAATTCGGGTAGATCATTTTTAATTGCACGTATTTTTTGTGCCTGCGCTCCAGAGACAATAACTGCCCGGCATCCGGAATGTGCTAACCGGAATTTCAAATCCGATAACTCGTCGATCTTCACTGAAAGCGGCACATTGATAGCGCCAATGAAGAGAATGCCAAGCTCCGACACGACCCAGTCATTTCGCCCTTCGGAGATAAGTGCCAATCGATCGCCCTTGTTGATACCGAGATGGATAAGTCCTGCCGCGCATTGATACACGAGTGTTTGGATCTCGCGATACGTCGTTCCTTTGTATACGTCACCCTTCTTTTCCCACAGTAAAATATTGTTAGGATATTTTACGACGCTGTCTTCAAACATTTGCGGAAGTGTTCTTTGTTTTGTCATCTCGGTTTCCATTTCTATGTATCTCAGTGAAAATTATTTTATCAGATTATACAAATAGAATACTACGATGGCACATAAGATGATGCTGAATATCTCTTTGTTGTAGTGAGCAATGAATTCCGGCAGATAAATATCGAAATTCGCGGTCTTCTCTTCAGTGTACTTCCGTGCAACGTTTGTCAGCGGACACTTCCATGCATTTATCGCGATCACCATAGACTCAGTCATAATGAGGAAAAAGGAAATATAGAACAATATATCGAAATGCATTCTCGCGACAGAATATCCGATATAACAGACTGAGAGAGTCATAATGACCCAGATGACTGTATGAAGTGTTTTGATAAAAGTGATCATTATGAATTCAACGGATACAAATCTACTTTATCAACAGGCGAGAATCAAGTGGCAAGGACTACCGCATCAAAATCATCCAATCCTCTTGTCCTGTATAGTCAAAATGGATATATACCAGGCACAAAAAGTGAATGAATATCTCCGTCGTCATCTGTGCCTTTTTTTCCTTCTATGGCACCCGTGTTTTTAAATCGGTAAGGCCGACCGGTAACGTCCAAGGACTCAATGCAAATGGAGAATCTACGATGGAAATGAATGGAATGACAGAAGACTTCTCTGTATCAATATCGTTCATACGAGGAACAACCGTTCGTAAGCCCTGCCTGCGTTTTGACATCATATTAAAATTTTTACCAGCCTTGTTTCGTTCTTCAATTTTCGATTGTATGCCTCGTCAATATTACTCTGGATCAATTTCTTCCGAGATGGATTGCGACAGCCTCATCACAATCCATCTATGAAGTCAAAGGTTAAAGACTGGTATATCGTCATCCTGCTGCCGAAAATAATTTCATGGTTGAAGCAATCCAGCTTTAGTATAGTATCGTAGCACTACCAGAATTCAATAATATATTTTGAGTCGAAGCGATTCATTATTTCTTTGATCGTTTCATAGTACGCTTTATCGTCTGTTTCGTCCGCTTCGGTACTATTCGCCTTTTCGAGACAGGTCGTTTTGGTCTTGTTTTCATAACACGTGTAGTTTCTTCTTCTATTACTTCCGCAGGAGCGGGAATTTGTTGAGGTTCCTTTTCCTTTTCAATTGGTATTTCCGGAACAAATGGCAGTTCTACCTGCACTACAGGTCGGGAACCTGCGTATAACGCAACCTGACTGCTGATTGCCGCAACTCGTACCCATGATCTTCCAATTGCAATGATTTGTTGAATCAGAAAGACACCAAGCACCAAAAGACCTGAATCAACGACCACTTGAGTCGACAACGCAGCCCAACATCCAAGAAAGAGTAAGGAAAAAATGAAATAGAGAAGAAAAAGAGTGAATACTTTGAATAAATTTCTTAAGACGAATCGAAGTCCATGCCAAAACGCGCGCAACATCCGACGCTCATTTTCTACAACAGTGATGACTCTTGCATAATCGGAAGCAAGGAAGAGTATCGACATAGGCAGAAGGAAGATAACCGCGGCAATGACAAACCCTCTGAGCAATTGAATTTCTGTTTCACCAGAACCCACTAGAGCAGAAGAAACAAAGCCGCTCAGAAATATCATCACAAATCCTGATACGAGCATGACAGGCACAACGATACAAAACAAACGCATAAATCTCCCAAAATATTCTCCGCACGAAGCACAGAATGATTGAAATCTGAATCGTTCTGTATCCGATTGAACAGAAGCGATAATACCTCCGTCAAAGAACATACTTAAAAAATTGTTTAATACGACAAACCATGTAATCAGTGCATATACAGCACTGAGTTTGCCCTGGTTTTTCGTTATAAAATCGATATACACCGTAAAATCGAAATCGTGTACAAGTTTCAAAGGGGCGAGTGAATTTCCAAATGTAGTACTCACCACCGATCGAAATAACATCGCTATAATACCGGCGAACAAGAAATTCACTCCGAAGAGTAACAAAACTACAAGAAAGGAACGATTTGTCTGTCGAATTCCTTCAACACATGCTTTTTGAATTGTCATTGGAACCTTGCCTTTCCGCGCGATGTCAGAACAGAAGTGTGGATTGAAGAATCGCTTGAACCAGCGTCATGAATTTTGTTGTGTATTTCCAGAAAGGAATCGAAGACGGCTGCACTGTCCTGCTATTGTTATTCATATTAATGTCCAGTACGAGAATATTGTCAGGATCAACCGTCGCGGAAACGACCTTCGATTTTCCTGAATAGATGTACTGTTTCCACCTGACCTGTCCATCCCAGGTTTCACGAACATCCTTGCCGTCATCGAAGCGTATGAGAACATCAACAGGCATTTTCACTTCCCCAAGCCGGCTCACGAGAACGACTGATCTAAAGAGTGAATCAGGTTTTTCTCCACGTTGCCTATGAATATTTGTTTTCTTCCCTTCTACATCGAATATACCCGTCGAATGATGAATTTCATTTACTGCAATGCTCGTCAGTTCATAGTCACAAACATCCGTGCCCGAGAGAACCTGATCGAAATACCAATTCATATCCTTTCCGAATTTCTCGCCATGATGCTTGGGAACAATTTCATTGACCACAGCAATAAAATCACGCGTACACGGATGCTTAAACTTCCATCGTTCAAAGTATGTATGCATAATTTCATCCATCACCGGTCGGCTCACCATCCGTTCCAGCGTGACAAGCAGTGCTGCACTTTTCATGTATGTCAGGCTGCCGTATCCCCCAGCACGATACTGCCACGCAGGTTGAAGTGTAGGAGCGATCTTATTATTTCTCATATCGATATATCCCCAGCGAGAAAATTCAAAATCGCCGATACGCAATCCAAAAATATCCACAAAAGAAGTTTTCTCGCCGTATGCTGCATCCATGATGCGTGTCTCAAAGTATTGCGTAAAACCTTCATCGAGCCATGCCTCTTCAAATTCATTGCTTCCTAAAAGTCCGTAAAAGTACTGATGCCCAAACTCATGGATTGTTACCACCTCCACCATGCGGATTTTTTTTGGCAATCCCCAAATAGAAAGTCCGGTTATGAGAGTTGGATATTCCATACCACCTGCTTTCTCCGCCATCAGGGGAGGATCGACAATGGTCACATTTGGATAGGGATATGTTCCAGCCCAATCGTTGAGATGCTGAAGTGCAACCTTCATTGATTGAATATATCTCTCCGATATGCTGCCAACTTTATATTTCTGTGTAAGCAGGCGGATGTGAACAGAACGCCATTGATCCTCAATAACCGTAAAATCTGGCGATGCTGACCATGAGAAATCATGAACGTCTTCGGCTCGGAATTTCAGCGTTTTTGTGCTATCACTATTTTTCAATTCCTGTTGAAGCACACCGACAGCTCCGACGATATAGTTCTGCGGAACTGTGATTTCAACATTATACACACCGTAATCAGAAAAAAATTCTGTCTCAGCATGGAACTGGTGGCAATTCCAACTTCCTTTCGTGGCATACCGGTCGCCTGCCGCTTCATACACACCGATCTTGGGGAACCATTGTGCAACCATAAAGAAGTTATCCTTGTATCCTGTACGAGCGTATATCATTGGAAGCTGAACTTCAAATTCCAAATCGATAGTAATTATTTTACCTCTGCGAACAGGTTTTGTAAGAGGAACACTGATGACCGTCTGGTCTTGATCATTATCATCATCCGGATGAATGTATCTCATCTTATTCGTCAAGTCTTCACCATTACGAATGACCATTTTTTTAACATCGATCCAGCCCCAGGGAATTCCTTCCACTTCACCATCTCGCTGTCTGGATTCTTTCATAAACGTGGATTCTGTATTCTTGAATCCATTTATGTATAGATGGAATTGCAGTTCCTTGATTTTATCCAGCGATTTATTACGCCAGACAAGCGTTTCTTTACCGTGAAGCATTTTCTTTTGCGTATCAAGCGTGACGGCAATATCATAATTGGCAATACATGGACTCAGCGGCGATGGAAAAATTATTTGCCTTGAAACACCTACACTATACCAGAAAAGAATGAGTAGAATGGTTCCAATAGTTCGTTTCATTTTGCACCCACAGTATTCATGATTGGGTTCGTGATAATGCACATCGTATCTGTTCAGGGATGACACAGCAGGTTATCTTATTCATTTTCTTATTGACGGATGAAATCCGTGATCATGGAGACGATGACTTATAGATCCGTTCCGTCGTGAGATAATAAAACCAAACTACTATACAATAATATATTATTGTTGAGCGGGATTGTCAAACACGTCAATCAGCTCCAACTTCCTTCTATCTTGCGCAGAACAGGGAACTTTTATCCATATCTTCAGGTTAAAATTTCAAATGGTTCTGTTTTATCGCTCTTACTTTCATTATCCGAATCTATCTATCCTCAAACTAAAAAAAGGATCGTAAAGTAGCTAATCTTTTATGCCAATGATCGAGAACATAACCGAAGGGATCGGTTACATTCACTTTTGACGGATATTCTATCGCATTTTAATCCATTCTTAATCCTCTTTTTCCTATATTGAGCCATCTTAAAATTATCCATTAATAATTTTCCAGGAGCATGTATGAAACGTTATTCGATCATTATCATTCTTCTTTTCCTGTCGCTTCAATTTCTCCTTGGCGCGGATGAGGGAAGATTTATGCGTTACCCGACCATCCACAAAGACAAAATTGTCTTTACGTACGAAGGAGATCTGTGGTCGGCTTCGTCCGCAGGAGGAATTGCGATCCGACTTACTTCCTTCCCAGGTGATGAATTCTCGGCACGATTCTCTCCGGATGGCAAAACCATTGCCTTTACCGCGTCATATGATGGACCGCAAACGGTTTATACCATGCCGGCCGAGGGCGGTACACCCATGCGCCTTACTTATGCGATTGGAAGTCATCAGTCAATCGGATGGACTCCGGATGGCGAAAGAGTGATCTTCCGATCCTACATGCAAAATGTGATTGGTAGAACAACGAATCTTTATTTCGTTTCTAAAAATGGATCAGCACCTGAACAGTTCCCCATTGATCGAGGAACACTTTGCAGCTTCTCGGCAGACGGTAAGAAAATGGTTTATGTCCGCAAAGGGAACGAGGAATATAATTGGAAGGGCTACAAAGGGGGCGAATATACGGACATTTGGCTCTATGACTTCGGGACAAAAACTTTTACACCGATCACGGATTATGTCGGTAAGAATGCGTATCCGATGTGGATCGGCGATGCGATGTATTTCGTTTCCGACCGAACAGATCGCGTGGCGAATATCTACAAATATGATATCGCCTCTCACCAGATCACACAAATTACGAAATACACCGATGTCGATGTCATCCGTCCGGAAACCGATGGTTCGCAGATCATTTATCTGCACGACGGGTACCTGAATATTCTCGATGTGGCAACGGGACAGTACAAAAAACTGACCATAACGATCCCTTCCGATCGGTGGGCTCTGCGCAACCATACGATCAATCCCAAGGACTATATCCATTTTATGTCGATTTCGAATAATGACAGCACCGTCGTGTTAGAAGCGCGCGGTGATATCTTTATTATAGGAATTGAAAAAGGAAAAGCGTTGAATCTCTCCAATACTCCAGGGTGCCGTGAGATGTATCCGCAGATTTCGCCAGATGGGAAATGGGTAGCGTTCTTTTCAGATAAATCCGGCGAATACCAACTTTATAAACAGAAGATCGATGGCGGCGACTTGATACCGCTCACCGCAACATTGGAGAGAACGAACTACAAACTCCTTTGGTCACCTGACGGCAAGAAAATCCTTTTCGGGAACAAAGAATACGCAATTCAATATATCGATGTCGATACCAAGAAGCTCACAAAAGTCGATGCATCGAACCAGATGAAGAACGATGAATTCTACTGGGAGATGGCAGATTACAATTGGTCGCCGGACAGTAAATGGATCTGCTACAGCTTCGTTCAAGCAAATCGGAACAGCCAGATATTCCTCTATAGTTTGGAGCAGGGAAAGAAATTCACAATCAGCGACGATTTCTATGATAATCTCAATCCTTGCTTCGATGCCAAAGGAAAGTATCTCTATTACTTATCCAGTCAGAACTACGACGTGCAAATGGACTTCTATGAGGATAACCACGTTCTCTCTGCACCTCAGAAAATTATGGTCGTGCAGTTGCAGGAAAACGAACCGCCTCCGTTCTCCGATTCAGCACCCGATAAAAAATCGCCGACGGAAGGATTCCACATCGATCTGAACGGCATCCGTTCCCGGGTCACTCCACTTCCCGTTTCACCCGGTAACTTCTTCTTCCTCAAAGCCGGGAGTAATATATTAGCGTGGTGTTCAATCGATAAATTCACCGAAGACGAATATGAAGAGATATTCAAACCGGGTGGAGAATCAAAATGGAACCTCCACATCTTTGATATGAAATCGAAGAAAGAAGTTGTGCTTGCGGATAAGATCCGGGAGTTCGTTCTTTCGACGAATGGAGAAAACATTCTCACAAGAAAGGAGAAGGATTTCTTCACATCTTCCGTTGATGATGCTTACAAATCGAAATCCATCGATTCGAAAGTGAACCTCGACAAACTGCTTTATGCTGTAGACGTGCAGAAAGAATGGAACCAGATCTTCAATGACACCTGGAGATGGTATCGCGATTTCTTCTACGATAAGAACATGCATGGACGGGATTGGAAAATGCTGGGCGATCGATACCGTGCTTATATTCCTCAGCTCTCTTCGCGAGATGAACTGAATTGGGTGCTTCTGCAAATGGTGGGTGAGCTTTCAGTATCACATACATACATTGGAGGCGGCGATAACGGGCCATCCATGAAAGTTGATAACCCGCTCTTCACCGGCTGGCTTGGCGCCGATCTCGTACCGGATCAATCATCGCGGTACTACAAATTCCAGACGATCTATGGCCCAACAGAACTCAATATGTCCCTGACGACTCCACTTGCCCGTCCCGATATCAATGTCAAAGAAGGAGATTTCCTCATTGCTATCAACGGAACCGAAGTGCGTGTACCGGACGACTATTACAAATTACTCCAAATCATCGAGGGTCAGAAGGTGATGATCACGGTAAACAGTAAACCTTCATCACAAGGCGCAATGACATACGAAGTCTCACCCATCCGGAATAGCAGCACTCCGCGGTATTTTCGATGGTTGACGAATAATATGAATAAAGTACTCGCCGCAACGAACGGTAAAGTTGGTTACCTCCATATCAATGCAATGGGTTCAGGCGGTATTGCTGAGTTCGATAAATTCTGGCGCGCATTCCGTTATAAAGAAGGAGTGATCCTGGATGTTCGCCGCAACTCTGGAGGGTGGACGGAGTACTTTCTCATAGATAAACTCGAGCGTAAGATGACGGCCTATAACGTGCTTCAGGGTATGGTTCCATTCCGGTACCCGGGAAGCGCCGGAAATGGCAACTACGTAGCCGTTTCTAATGAATACAATGGCTCAGATGGTGAAGCATTCATCGAGGATTTTAAGGCAAATAAACTCGGCGAAGTTGTCGGAGTCCCCTCGTGGGGCGGATTAGTGGGTATTCTGAATCGGCAGATCACCATCGATAACGGATCGGTGGAGCAATCCAACAATGCCTTCTACGGAAAAGAGGGCACATGGCTGGTTGAAAATCATGGAGCAGATCCGACGATTATGATAGACAATGATCCCGCATCAGTTATAGCCGGAAAAGATCCACAATTGGAAAAGGCAATCGAAACAATTCTTGAGTGCATCAAGAAAAATCCGTTCACCTTCCCTGCTACTCCGGCATATCCGAAGAAGTAAATAATTCTTTGAAGTAAAGTGCATTGGGAGGACATAAACCTGATAAGAGATTTTTAGAAAGAATATATTCTTACACGAACGGACACCGAACTTAGGAGAGCTCACCGTGTGCAGTCAAGGAGACTGCATATTGTAAACATAGAAAAAAACATTTGGAACATAATGATCGATATAATTTTAGATGCAATATTCAAAGGCTGAAACCGTGCCAATTATCGCGATCTCAGTGAACTCTATTTTGAACTATACATCAAAGAACTCATCAGCAGCAGTCTCAAAAGGAAAGCGCGAGTTGCCATTGAATAAACCATAAAAATTGCGTATCTTATTTTAATACATTAGAAAACATTTGATATCCACTTTTTAAAGTCGTGCCTTTAACTTAGTTGGTCAGAGCGGCAGACTTAATACAATCAAGGAGTAAAGGCATGCCAAATCCTATTAAACATTTCGTGCTCACACCTAAACAGGCCGAGGAAAAAGCATTGATAGTTGATCAGATGAGGATAAATCCCCGCGGCCCGTGGGTAAATGGCAAGAAAACGAACCTGCCAAAGCTCAAGGGGACATCACTCGGATTCCAGAAAAGGACTTAATATTATCTCTTCTTATACGTAAATACATTACCGTTGATATATCATACCTGAAATCAACAAGCAGCATATATTCAAGTATCTTTTGTTATCACAACAGAATTTCTTGATAAACTCTACACAAACAATTCTTAACGCATTCACATCAGTCACAGGCTCGATATTCATTCGGATTGATCGTTCATCGAAATATTTTTACGTTTGAACCGAGTTTCCTAGAACATCGTCGTCTCTAGTTATTTACTTTTATGCAGATGTGCGAATCACAAGCTCAGGATTGAAAACTATATTTTTGGGTTTGCGGAGAATTTCGTCTCTTTGGATTACAACCATATTGTATGCGATCAACAAAAATTCAAAGAACAACAATTACGACTCTTACAAAAAAAAGCTAAGTCGTTAGGGTTTCAACTTATTTCAGGATGATGTCATTAGTAGTAGCGCCTGGTTGGGCGGCGAGTAGAGAAAGCAATATGTAGATTATCTTCCATAACGCCCTTTTAGCCAAGCTCTCCAATTAGTATCTAGCTCATCTAAAGTAAGACCGCAGACATTCAATACAGTAGATTCAAAGTGATCTCGTTCACCAGGAATAAACGAGAAATACTTTGACAACTTTAAATCTTCTAAGATACTATATAGCTCAGGATACCTTGCATTTGCTATCCAAAGTCGCCGAAAAGTATCTACTCCATAATTATCAATTAAGTAACCCAGAAAAGAAGCTGCAGGATAGTATGGCGAAATTCTCTGGTGACGAAATGTCCTTGAGTCCCCTAATTCACTAAGAGGCGATAAGCCGTTTTTCTGAATAAGCTCCCATGCAACATGGTGATGGTCTTTCACCCGTGTACTATGGTTCAGCCAAGTTGCAATACCTTCATCAAGAAATTTGATATTCTGTCTCTCACCGGCAATGTGGTAAGCGATGATATGCGTCATTTCATGGCCGATACTTTGGTCATCATCTGCATAGATCACATTCCAATCGGGCACAGCAAATCCCTCATCAAGCGTATCGTAAATATAGAAATCAATCCTGTCCTTAAGAGATACATTTAGATATTCACAGTTTTGCTCAAATGCCTTATCACGGGTGCTGACAAAGGTAGAAAGCTCGTTTGAACGGGGATAGTTGGATGAATAGTGGAAAATAAAGTGATCGCTTTTGTAGCTTAACCAGTTGCGATGCTCGAGATACTGTTCCAGACGCCACACATTCACCCATGCAAAATAGATGCTGATAGGAAACACTATAAAGAGTGCTACAGCCATCCATCGCCGGACTGTTGCAGAGACTCGCTGTCGAAAGTGGAGGAACCAAACTAACATAATACACCATGTGCATAGCGGTACTATAATAGCCATAACTGTAATATTGTGAGGTCCAATAATCAATGCAAAACCCAATACTGCTAGGGCGGCAAGGACTAGCATGGCACTGACAAAATATTTAAAAATAATTCTTATGGTTTGAATCATATACTGTCTTGTGTGAATTCTAGTGCCGTTTCTAATAAATGATCTTGTATTCCATGCGGCACAGTGCCGCGAAAATAATGAACTTAGCAGTAATAAAACACAATATTACTTAATTGTAGTGGCACTAGAACTGGTATCCGATCAGGTTCCAGTACCAGAGGAACCAGACAAATGTCACTCCAATAACAGCGGTCATGAGACCCAGCCATCCTGACCACGCTTGTTCACTAGGTCTCGCATCAGATCTTCCAATAGACTGCCAGAACAATAACCCGAGCAGTCCCGCTAGAAACAAGATGCCCAGAAGTGCAATAGTCTGCACGATATAGGTTATCCAGTGCATCCCGTGAGCAAATCCTAACATCAGTTCCTCTTGGGGAATGACAAATCCCATCACGACTCCTAATCCCAGAAAATAGATGAGAAACGTGGATGCCGTCTTCTGTGAGAACCAGCGTATAGGATCAACATCCAGCCTGGATGGTTTTTGCGTTTTCCTAATCTTCCGGATGATCGGGAGTGCGATTGACACAAACACAAAAAATATCATACAAACGGCAAGCAAGCTGCGCTGAAAACTCGTCGTCTCATACCACGAAATCTTCTCAAAAGCAGTATTGCCGTTCGTGAAGAGGTGCGTAATTTTCGCCGACTCATCCCTTCGAAATGCGCACATATATTTGTCATCGATCGACTGGAACACGCAGGGCTGGATCTGGATCATTCGGCGCGGCTTGCCATAGTACGTGTCCATCAAAATCATTCCATCCTCGTTCCGCCCGATGTTCAGTTCGGGGCCGCTCATGCCGATCAGGACGCCCATCTTTGTGACATCGCTGTGCACATATCGGGAGAACCGGTACGTTCCGGCAAACTCCGCGATGCCCCTGTCATACTGTGGAAGGATGGTCAAAGGATATTTCGTGCTATCCTGCGGCGAATCGGGAATAAACAAGTCAAGAATATTGCGGCTCACCTCGTCGAGCAGCCTGCCATCCATGATGTTGCACGCCACGAAGAAACCGATCCGGTTTTCAGGACTGAGGCAAAGTCTACAACCGATTCCCGTATATCCACCGTCATGCATGAGTACTGTCTGTGACTTGGCCGGGACGATTCCGAAACTGTACCCGACCGGATGTTCCAATCCCTTATGATGCGTGAATTGAACTGAGTGCATAGCCACAGCACTTTCCTCGCTCAGGATCCTCTTGCCTGCATACCGTCCGAGCTGAAGGTGGGCAATCATGAACTTTGACATATCCTTCGCGGTTGAAAGCATCTGCCCGCCGGGATAATCATTGATAAAGTCAAACGGGTTGTGCTGAAAGCCCGCGCCGGCATGAGAGTAACATTGCGCCAAAAGCGGCTGGAGATCCGGGCGCAGCCGGTAGTCGCTTCTTGCCATCCCGAGGGGTTCGAATATGTTGTGGCGGACATACGCGGCATAGTCCTCATGCACGGCTTCCTCCACCACGAAGCCAGCAAGCGCGTTGGAGATGTTCGAATAAGTATACACTTCGCCCGGCGGGCATATCCGTTGAAGGCGCGTCACAAGAAAGTTACCCAAAGGAACCTGGGTTTCTTGTGTCCATGCTGATTTCCCGATAGACCGGTCATCGAATCCGGCCGTATGCGTGAGAAGATGGTGAAGCGTGATCGGCTTTCCCGGCCAATTGTCAACCTTGAACTGTGTCAGATAGGTGTTGATATCCTGATGCATGTCGAGCACTCTGCGATCGACAAGCTGCAGCACTGCCGTTCCTGTGATGAGCTTCGAGACCGAGGCTATCCGTATAACGGTGCTGTCCGGATCAAAAGGAATCTTACGCTCGACATCGGCGTAGCCGTATCCTTTTGCCAGAACGATGTTGCTGTCATGGACGATTGCAACGACCATCCCGGGTATGTGATATTTCTCCAGTCCCGGAACGATGAGAGAATCTAGGAGACGCACAAGTGAAGCTGAATCCACGGGCGGTGACATTGGCTTTACGGTTTGCGCAATTGGTCGTCCCTTGGTGTTTCCGGCCTTGTGCGGAAATGGCGATGGAGCACAGAGGAACATCGCCACGATGACGGCAGCCACTGAGAAAACTGTTGAACTATGTGGTTTCACAGGAATTGTCATTGGCCAAAACATTTTACTTTTATGTCTTCGTAATATCATTCTCTTACCCTTTCGTATGTTATAGGAAGATTAGAACAATCTATAAAGATTTATATTACTGATGAGTAAAAGGTAAATTCATTTCTGCGCATGCGCCCTAACGGATCAGCGCTAAGTCCGTTCCAATGCCATTGCAATGAAACGCGATCGCGATCCTGCAGAGCAGGATCGGACTGCCGCGTGATCAAATTCAATGTTACACAAAACGAACTATGTTCATGCTAAAAACAAAATTATTAAACATCAAAACCTCTAAGCGCAATGTTCAATGCACCTACGCGCAATCCGTCAGATTGAGTTGCTGGTTAGGTGCAATTGCTCATCGCAATAGAACAAGTTTCTTTGTTTCTGAAAATGAGCCGGCTTGTAAACGATAAAAATACAATCCGCTTGTGAGATTGCCCGCGTTGAAAGTGACGGAATGACTCCCTGCGGTCTGATGCTGACTGACCAATGTTCGTAATTCTCTGCCAAGTACATCGTAGGCTTTCAGAGTTACCATGCCACTTGTTGGCATGGAATAGTTTATGACTGTTGATGGGTTGAACGGATTTGGATAGTTTTGCTCCAAAGCAAAACGAATCGGAATCTGTTCTGACCTATTTTCAATGCCACTGATCAACTGTGACACCGGGCGTCGCCACACTCCATATGCGGTACTCCCCCCTACGGTTCTATTACTCATCTTCATCATACTTGTGGTACTTCCACCTGCAGCTCCGATAAAGAGAAATGTTCCGCTTCTGTTGACTGCAACTGATGTAATCAATAGATTCGGCAATCCATCATTGACCGCTGTCCAGGATGAACCATTGTCCGCAGATAGATACATCCCGCTAAAGGCAGTACCGGCAAAGATATACTTCCCATCTGGCGTAATTGCAAGGGAATTGGAATTGATATAAGGATTTGGAAATCCATTGTTTACTGCCACCCAGCTTACACCATTGTTCGTGGAGAGAAAAATTCCACCATTATTGCTACAACTACCGGCAAAGAGTTTCGTCCCATCCGGGCTGATCACAAGAGAATAGACAGAATCATTAGTTAATCCAGAGTTAACTGCCGTCCAACTTGAACCGTTGTTTGTGGAATGAAACACACCGCCGCCGAGAGTACCAGCAAAGATATCCGTCGCACTGGGGGTAGTTGCGAGAGAGTACACTGTAAGGTTGGTTAACCCATTGTTTACCGCACTCCAGGATGATCCATTGTCCGTGGAAAGAAAAACTCCACTGTCGGTACCCGCAAAGATATTCATCCCGCCAGAATTCATTGCAAGGGTCCTGATGTTGACGTATGTTAATGCGTTATGACCTGCGGCCCAGCTGGCACCGGGATTCGTAGAAACATAGATTCCTGACCACCACCCGCAAGTACCTGCAAATATATTCGAATCGGCCGGGTTGACAACAAGACAGGTAACGTTGCCACCTGTCAACCCAATGTTGTTTGTGGTCCAGTTTAAACCGTCGTCCGTAGAAAGGAAAATTCCTTCACCGCCGCTGCCTGCAAAGACGTGTGTATCGTTCAAATAGAATCCGAAACATTGAATGCCGAGGTTTGTCAATCCGGAATTCGTCTCTATCCAATTTACATTGCTAGTGGTGGAACGATACAGTCCATTACCATGCGTGCCGACGAAAATACTTCCCCCATCGGGACTTGTAGCCAGAGTCCAAATGTTTGGAGGAACCAAAGACGGAGTATTGAATCCATTATTGACCGGGCTCCAACTCAATCCGTTGTCTGTGGAAAGATAAACTCCTCTGTTGCTCCAAGTTCCCGCATAAATATTCGCACCATCCGGGCTGATCGCGAGAGAGGAAGCATCCGCACCTGCACTCACCAATATGGAATCGCATTTTGTCCAGCTAGAACCGTTGTTCGTGGAATGAAAAACCCGACCGCCCGTGGGCCCCTCTTGGATGATCGACCCTTTGGTACAGACCGCAACATATATATTTGCACCATCCGGGCTAATAGCTAGAGAAATGGCATTCATATTCGTCAATCCGTTGCTGACGCTTGTCCAGTTAGAGCCATTGTCCGTTGATAGAAAGACCCCGCCACCTAAGGTACCTGCAAATATCTTTGATCCATCATGACTGACGGCGAGAGACCAAATATTTGTGTTCGTAAGTCCATTGTTTATTGTCATCCAGCTTGAACCGTTATTCGTTGACAGAAAGGCGCCACTACTGGTTCCAGCGAATATCTTCGACCCATCAGAGCTTATTGTAAGTGAACTGACGCCGACGTTTGGCAAACCATTATTGACTGCCGTCCAACTCGAACCATTGTCTGTCGAAAGGAAAACTCCACTGGTCCAGGCTGAACAGCCCGCATAGATATTTTTTCCGTCGGGGCTGATAGCAAGAGCGCTAACACCAGCGTTTGTCAATCCGGAGTATGTCCAACTTAAACCGTTGTTTGTGGAGAGAAACACTCCCCCGCCCCAAGTGCCTGCAAAGATGTTACTTCCGTCGGGGCTGATTGCAATGGTATGAATACTGCCACCATACGGTCCGTTACTTTGAACCCATTGAGCAATTGATAGGTCTGCGCTGGCGTAGCACAAAACTAACAGTGCCGAAAACCGAAATAGGTTTTTCATGTATTATTCTCCTTTTATAAACTGTATCGGGCAAGTGCAACTAACGGATCGGCGCTAAGTCCGTTCCATTGCCATTGCAATGGAATGCGATCGCGATCCCTGCAGAGCAGGATCGGACTGCGGCGCCCTGCCTGCGTGCCGTAGGCACTTCCACTTGCACTTCGTTTCAGCGGACAAGCCGGCAGGCAGGTGATAACTTTCAACATGTAACCAGCGAAGTGAGTTCATGCTGAAAAAGAAATTATTAAGACTAAAACCTATGCGTGCCATGTAAATTGCACTCAGCTAACATCCGTCAGCTTGCTTGCCCGCCGTCTTGTTGGGCGGGAGCGTCTTGTTAGGCAGCGTAACGCCCAAGATGTTATTGAAGTCTAAGATTCAATGAATTGCAAAATATTGTTTATTTCTCTCCGGATTTGAACTCTGTCCACGGCTGCGTCGGACGATCCTTGAGCAAACCGGTCATCCATTCGAATTGTGGATGTTCTTCAAGAAAATTTTTGGCAATGAATGCTCTTCCACATGCCGATCCCCAGCGTGCAAGAAAAGACATTTTCTTTGCCATCTTTGAATCGACAACTTTTCCATCAAGCGTTCCCGATGGATCAAAAGGAATACCAGAACTAAAGAATTGAGGATCGATTTCCGCATGTAAACAGAGCGTTCGTCCGCCGGGTTTCATTGAATTCAAATAGGTATCAAAATGGTCGGATTCAAATTGTTTGGCAAGTTTCAAGTTAATTTTGCCCTTATATTCTTTCATCAGTTGTTTCCAGCGAACACGGCGGGCAATGCAATCATTCTTAATGTTGGTTTCCCTCATTTTGGTTTCGAAGCGCAAGATTTTTAAGTCTTCAGCAACGTTAGAGCCTATAAAATAGCCGTCTTTCTTTTTCTCAAATCCAACATACTTCAATCCGAGCTCAAGCCGGGCAATTTCGTTAGTATTTATATCACCAATCAGCCATGCATTTGCATAACCACCGTTGTTATCCTTTTTCATTATTTCACACCATTCATCAATCGAAGATGCATATTGTGTGGCATGCCGCATTCGTGTAAATTCTAAAGTGCCCTTTTTATCGAATGGTAGGAAACCAGAAATTGTTGTTTCTGATCCGACAAGTCCAGAGGCTGTTACAAAGAAATCAGTTCCGCTATGAATAAAACCTGCACAGGATTGCATGAACACCCTGTAACCTTTATCGGGAAGTATATCCAATATAATATTAAAGAAGGGGGAACAATAACCACTCATCGTGTTGTGTCCAAGTACTATACTGCCATCGGCAGTCATGTTTCCCGTTGCGATAAACGAACTGCAAGATTCTTTCTTCGGTTCCGGTGAATTGGTCGATATTGTATCTTTTACTGTCGGCCACCAATATCCCGTAATTTCTATAACTCCATTTAGCGTTACAATTTCATCTCGGCTTGTTGAATCACCGGAAGCATTCATCCCTTCGACTATCCCATCGATTTCGGTAAGATTTTCCGTGTCAATTTTGGCAGTAAACATCCTACCAGTTTCCTGAACAAGCCACTGCCATTCTAAGGCACTTTCATATTTCCATGACTCGCTGAGTATTCTAATTGATTCCTTAATTTCTTTTGCAAGTAAGTATCCATGCTGGAAACCGCGTTCTTTTGGTGCTCCTTCAATATGGAGATACAACCAGCCGTTTTTTTTATGGCGATTGGCTTTAGAGAGCCAGGATTTTTGCTCTTGAGTAAGGTGAGTGTTTGTTTGAGCATTGAGAAATTCTGGAAGTAGAAAAACGAACAAACAGAAAAAAACAAGTCGATTTTTCATTTGTGCCCTCCATGAATATATTCAAGTCTATATGGTGGCAACGTTGCCTAACGGATGGCGGCTAAGCTGCCGCGATGAATACTTTCAAAATAAACAAAACGAAATGAGTTCATGCTGAAAACTAAATTATTAAACATCAAAACCTCTGCTTGCCATGCTTAACGTACAAGCCCGCCGAAGTTTTCTTATCAACGCAGGCGGGCGATGCTCATCCGGTCAGCTTGTTGAAAACCCGCCGTGTTTCACCTTTTGGCGGGAATCGCTGGTTAGGCGTCCCATGAAATATTTTTACCAAATACCTGGAATGAGGCGATATCTAGTGTATAGTTTGTATTCCGAGTACCCCTCAAGTTCTTTTATAAGTACACTTTCCTCATTTATAATCCTTGCAACGAAAATTGGAACTATGAATATCGCTGGGATAATTGCCCAATATGAACCTAACGCCAATGGTGATGCGATATATATCAATATTGCTCCCATATACATAGGATGCCGAACTATTCTATACGGTCCACTTTGAATTACTTTTTGTCCTTTTTCGACTTCAATAATGCGAGATGCAAATTGGTTTTCTTTGAATACGCGAAAAACAAATATATAGCCAGTAAATACTAATACATCAGCTATAACAATGATAATAAAGGGAACATTTGACCAACCAAATCGATTGTCAATTCCCGGAATAATGAATGACAATAGAAATGGAATATATGAGATCTTAACTATTAATTTTTGCTCAGCTTCCTTTTCCTTTAATTTCATTCTTCGCGCCAAGAATTCCGGTGCTTTTTTTAGGAAGTAAAACATAACTAGCGACATTGGAATTAATAATATCGCCAGATAAATCCAAGCTTCCCAATAAGCAAACGTTCCCGCGGGAAGGAATAGAATTAGTACTAATGCAGGAATACCTATGATTAATCTACTGCATATTAACTTTATCACCTCTGATTGAGATATTTGAGTATTTTCCATAATAATTTTCTTCATGATAATCGAACAATAAATAATCAGCTAACCTACATAGGCCGCCTAACGGATGGGCGCTAAGTCCGTTCCATTGCCATTGCAATGGAACGCGATCGCGATCCTGCAGAGCAGGATCGGACTGCGGCGCCCTGCTTGCGTGCCCGCCTTCCGTCCCGCAAAGCGGGATGCGGCAGGCAGGTGATAATTTTTAAGTTGCGAAAACGAAACAAGTTTATTGAACATTCGCATCTCTCTTCGCGGGACGTATGGGAAGAATTTTATTTGCTTGTTGAGCCTGCGAAATCCCGCTTCGGCGGGAACTCTTTCCTTTTTATAATGGTTAAGTGCAAATGCATTTGATACTATTTGAGAAATAATAATTTCTTTGTTTCAGTAAATGAACCAGCTTGCAACCGATAAAAATAAACACCGCTCGTCAGACCACTCGCATTGAAAATTACCGAATGAAGACCGGCAGATTGTCTATCATTTACTAGCGTTTTAACTTCTCTTCCTAGCATATCAAATACTATCAACGTAACATTGCTTTGAGCTGGCAATTGGTAAACAATTACAGTTGTCGGATTAAATGGATTTGGATAATTCTGTTTAAGTGCAAACGATTCAGGATGAGAAAACTGGTTTTGCACATCAGTGAGAGCGACAGGATGTTTAACTATTAAAGCCGGATCACCTAAAAACGTTAATTTTCTAATAACGTCAAAATAATTTAAACTACACTTCGCTTCTTTGAACAACATCCCAATCGGCTCGTTCGGTTTCTGAATCATTGAGTTTATTAAAGTAGTGTAGAAATTAAACACCTCAGACTCATAAGACAATCCTTCGGATGAAATAACTGCAACTGCACCTCCGCCATTTTTCTCAAGTAGATGGGTTGGAATAGAAAGCGGGGGACGACTATCGTATAACAAATCGCATCCAGCCAGAAGACACACAGGCAATTGGTTGCCATTAATAAGGGAATCTATACTCTCTGTATAAAAATATCGGCTCTTCGAGAATTGATTCTGGTTCGCATGACCCCAATACGTGATTATTGCAGCGCCTTCATTCCAGAGACGTAGAAAACCAGCTGTATCAAGATGATTAGGCGAACTGCTTCTGATGTTGACAGTAATAGTATCACTCCAGAGTGAACCGAGAATGGACTTGATAGAGTTCGCATTGTTTTCGAAAATGTAACCATCGCTGCTATCATAATCGGATAGACAAATAGCCTTATTGTACCATTCACCAACCGCTTCTTGATCGTAATTTATGGTTTTAGCAATCATAACAGAAAGTCCGAGCGAATCCCATGCCGGTAAACGTCCGATACATGCATTTACTTGCAATGTACCAGGGACTTCTACAAACCATTGATCGATCATTAAAAGTGTGTCGCGAACGGTAACCCATTCAGATGAAATGGATTCCGGTTCGGGATGAGAAGGAACAGTATTTATATTTCCAGCTAATACGAAATATTGAGGCTTAGGATCACTCCAATTATTGAGTGCATATTGAATAAAGTTCTTTAAAGCCGTATCTGGAGAAACCCCAGATCCAAACTGAGCAAGCACAGTGTCCACATTGATAACCATTGTGGTATAATTGTTCTTCCCCTGACGATATATCGCTAATGTTTCCGCTAAGGCGTAATAAGATATTGGAGTAATTATGACATAGTCAGCGCGGTTGTTTACATCTCTTAGATTACTGCCTAGACTACCAACTGAAAATGCCATGAAAAATGATGATCCAAATAAAACAATTATTAAGAAACGGAGCATTTTCATTTCGGATCTACATTCCTTTGTCAAAGTCAAAAGAAGAATTGCAACCTACCGATTTCAATATTACAAAAAATAAAGGCGGGGTATTCCTACAATGAGATCGGCGCTCCCGCGAACTAGTCAATCAAAATTCAAATAGCAGTGATGGCGACCTCTTGTTGAGCTTGCGAAATCCCGCGTGCGGGGACTTTTTCCTTTTTAAGTGATAAGCTGCTATTGCCTCATCGCAATAAAACAAGTTTCTTTGTTTCTGTAAACGACCCTGCCTGTCCGTCCTGACCTTTGGTCGGGACGAGATCTCGCCGTGCTGAGGGCACGGCGGACAAACGATAGTAATAGATTCCACTAGCCATATTCATTGCATTCCATTGTTTCTTGTGAGTTCCAGCAGGCAGCTCTTCATTGACGAGCGTTGAAACTTCTCTTCCCAATGCATCATATATTCTCAGTGATACATACGATTTGGATGGCAGACTAAATGATATAGTTGTGCTGGGATTAAATGGATTGGGATAATTCTGCTTTAGCTCGTAATGCTGCGGCAATTCATTTCCGTTTGACTTCCCTACTGATGTTTGAGAACTAAAATAAACCGTCAACAAATGCGATGCACCGTCGTCTGGAAATTTTGCATAACAGTACTCTCCTGATTTATCGTATGCCCAGCCCTTAATTGAAACTAGACTGATAGAATCGACTGACAGAATATTCAAATGAACGCCGTCAAGCACAATACTGTCGGGAAGTGAAGCGACCCAATTCAGATCGGCCAGCCAGTCTCTTTGAGGCAAGCTGTATGCACCGGTTTTTGTACCGATACTAATGATCGCACGTGCGTCATTGCGATCGTGAGCGATTGTAACAGCGTTGAAAATTCCTTTTTCGTAATCATAGGTTAATCCGTCGTCGTCATACACAACGCATCCCCCTGATCCACCGGGAAAACTGCTGAGTATCAGAGTCTTTAAAGCATCAGGGTTATCGGTATATTGTGCAACGGGAGACATTGGGATTATCGCTCCTCCCTTGACAAAGATCGGAATGTCTTCCTTCGTAACAGGAACATTATAGTTTGCCATTCCAGAATAGTGTGTGCCTGTATTGTAGTCGTACCAATCTCCTTCCGGTAGATAGACCGATTGCTGTGTTGCACCGGAAACGACGACAGGAGAGACGAGCAGGCTTCTGCCGAACATCCACTCGGAAAAAATATTCTCAACTGCGACATCATTAGGATATTCATACACAAGAGGGCGTGTGATTGGAATTCCAGTAAGATGATTTTCCCATGCGGCGGAATAAATATAAGGCATCAGCTTATAACGGAGACGAATATACCGTGTCGCAATAGATTCCGCGACTGTCCCAAAGTACCAAGGCTCTCTTTCCTGATTGTATGAACCATGAACGCGAAAAATCGGCACGAAAGCTCCGAATTGTATCCAGCGATAATAATTTTCCGCGACTGGTGTACTTTGAAATCCACCGATATCCATGCTCCACCATGAAACACCAAGGGTAATACTTGAAAGCATGAAAAGTCGTTGATCTGCCATCGATGAAAATCCAGAATTAATGTCGCCAGACCAGAGCCCGTAAGCATAGCGCTGTGCGCCGGTATAAAAATTCCGGTTGATCGACCAGACACGGTTGTTGTTGAACGCACGCTGCCCTTCATACTGTGCACGCTGCATTTGCATGAACATTAAATTACCCCCATACTCATCGGCTTCATCGTTCCAATAACCGGTAATTCCTTTCGTGTATGAATTGCCTTGCACTGCAAAGCTATTCCAGTACCACTGACGCGCAGCGGGAAGAAAATAATTCATGCGTCCAACCTGCTTGCCGCTAAAATAATCGGTCTGATAATCCACAAAGAAATTATTGTCCTGACAATAATTCCCTTGGATGGTTCCGGTCCCGACGCGCGGCTTGCGAATTCCCATCAAGTGCATGCTGTATTTTTTCAGCGTGTCTACTATCGCCCCCGACTGACCGTCGGGAAACTTAGGCCCCCATCGGAATTCGCCGTAGTTGTCGCTTCCCCAATCCATCCAATCGAAATCAAGAATGTACGAATCGATCGGAATCGATTTCTGACGATATTTGCGGATGTCACTGTACAGTTCTGTCTGGTCAATCCCCCATTCGGTGTTCATAAAACCGAGTGTGTACTTTGGGAAAAGTGGGGGCATGCCGGTAATCTGATTCAATCCTTTAATGATTTCTTTCGGTGTTCCGATGATTAAATAAAATTCTAAATCTCTTTTTACTGTAGAAGAGCTACGTGAAAATGAAAACGAATTACCGCTGATCGCTATGGAACCTCCGTCAACATCGGCAAGAAATCCCCAGCCATGATTGGTCCACGTAAACGGACCCCCTGCCTGCCCCTGACTACCAGCGCTGATCGCATTCGTGTTCTGCGTGCTAAGAGAGCCTTGTGAGCGATTGTGAACTCCATAAAATGTCCCGCCCGAGGTAGATAAGCAAACACTGTTCGCTTGCATGCTACACGATGACGACTCATAGCAAAGCATCTGGCCGATATTGTCGTATAAATGATATCGAAGAGGATTCCTGTCGATTTCTATTTTATATTTCGCTGTTGTTATGCGCAGCGGATCTCCGGATGTATCGATCATTGCTGATATTGATGGCCAAACGGTATCAGCTACAACAAGCGTGTCGGGATCTTTCACGCCATTCGGTCGATAATTGATCATAACAATATTGTCTGTGCATGGTTTAATAATTACAATATTGGTGCCTGCAGATATTATCAACGTATTATCTTCGATTTTAATACTTGTAATATTACTGATGCTTTGTGCAGTTAATTTATTGTATGCAAAACTGGAAGTGATGAAAAAGCAGAGGATGATATATCGTAAACCTTTTTTCGGCATAATTCATTCCCTTTGTTGGTAAAAAGAACTCTTTTTCTCGAAGAGTTTTACGAATTACAATTGTGAAATTCAATAATTACAACATATCATTTTTTAGAGCAAATAAATACTCATATCTGCGATTTAGAACAGCTCACTTTCGAGAGCAGAACTTTATCGAAGTAACGATTATGATTAGGCCGCAGTTAAAAAGAAATACATTATTATACTAATAGGGAATCAGACAATAATCTAGATAATGACATCAGTTTTTTCCAAAGTGTAGCCGATTGAGTGAATAGGCAATCCACTAGCGACATCTATCCATTGCCAACAATGGATTTCTTATATTCACATTCCGGTGGATCTCCGGCAAACAAGACATGCATGAGATAACTATACATTATAGCTATCCCTTAATCAATCAACAATTTTTCCCCAATATATTCTTCTCCTATACTTTAAGGTAGAAGAGAAAAATCCTCCAATGAATAAAAAAATAGCTGTAATAATCAAAATTAGTGTGATTGCAATTCCAAAGACATCGATTATTTCCATAATCACTCTGATGTTACTACTTTAAGACATGCACCCTATCGGATCGGCTCCCGATAATTCGGATGCGGCGTCCTGCCTGCGTGCCGTAGGCACTTCCGCTTGCACTTCGTTTCAGCGGACAAGCCGACAGGCAGGTGATAATTTTCAAGTTGTTGAAACCGAAATGAGTTCATGCTGATAGCCTTCAAAATATACAAAACCGTTGCGCGCCATGCTTAACGTACCAAGCTCGCTGAAGTTTGCTTTTAAATGTAGGCAGGCAGCTATCAACCGTCAGCTTGCTTGCCCGCCGTTTTGTTGGGCGGGAGCGCCTGATTAGCTGGCAACTTCCTTGTTTTTGTACAATGTATCGATTAGATAATCTGACAACTCAATCCCTACTCCCATAAACAAACCGAGCATTCCTCCAATCTTCAAATTCAGAAACATTGCATCTACTATGCTTGGGAAATTGCGAAATAGTGATTGAAGAGTATATAGACCTAAGACAAGAATAATCAAAGAGTTGAATATCCCGATGATTAAAGTCGAAGTAATAATTCGGAATATTTCATTTTTTATGAATGATTTCCCAACAATATGAATGTATAAATAGACTGCTGCAGATATGATGACTGCATACACACCTTCTAGAATGAATATCCAAGAATTGCCTTGCGAAGTTGGAATGGTAAGAACAAGGTACCAAAGTATTAATAATGCAATACCTCCTCGATAATTCTTTTCTCGAAATGTAGTAAATGCGATTCCTATCGTAATGCCTGAAACAAGAAATTGGAATGGCCACATTGTTGGAGTAAAAACTTCAGCCCGATAAATTAAAAAGGCGATTGCGATTATAAATCCAGAGATGGCAAAACAACGAACTATTGCTTGCTTTAGGGTTCCGATATTCTTCATTGAGATTGTCCTTGTTATGTTATGCGTTGCCAGCTAACGGATCGGCGCTAAGTCCGTTCCATTGCCATTGCAATGGAACGCGATCGCGATCCTGCAGAGCAGGATCGGACTGCGGCGCCCTGCCTGCGTGCCGTAGGCACTTCCGCTTGCACTTCGTTTCAGCGGACAAGCCGGAAGGCAGGTGATAACTTTCAATATGCACCCAGCGAAGCGAGTTCACGCTGAAAAAAAAATTATTAAGACTATAACCTATGTTCACCATGCGTAACGTACCCAGCCTGCCGCTGGCAACCGTCAGCTTGTCCCAAAGGTAGCTATGCCATGCCTTTGGCAGATCCCTTCGGGAAGCGCCTGGTTAGCCAGCACAAAATAATCAAATATTTTATTTAAGCTTATTTTGAAGGTTTCCCAGTTCTTGCTCTGAATTCTTTGTTCTTTTTCAGTAGGACTTTCATTTCTTCTTCAATTCTAAATATTGTCGCTCGTTTACTAGGCAAAGATGATCGAATAGATTCAAGCAGATAGGATATCTTACCTTTTTCATTTTCCGTAAGTTTTATTTTTGGTTTCGACGTGATTATTTTTAACAAATCATTAAGTTCATCAATTTGCGAATTAAGTAAATTCTTAAGGCCTTCTTGGAATTTTCTAAATTCCATCAAGCTATTTACCATTCCTTTGCATGCACCTAAAAGTGCCTCATCTTTCCATTGATCAACAGGTGGATCGCTAACATGATTTACATGTGCTTCATATTCTTCTATGATTCCTGTTAAAACATTCGGTTCGTTTTCTTCAACCTTATTTTTTACCCTTTGGATGAGATAAATAGCTATACCAGAAAAACATGTATTGATGAGAATAATAATCAGTTCCCAAAAATTAAGATGGAATGAAAAGAACGACGTATCCATTATATATCCTCCAATTAATTTAAAGAATTATTTATGCTGGCTAACGGACTGGCGCTAAGTCCGTCCCGATATTACATATCGGGACGCGATCGCGATCCTGCAGAGCAGGATCGGACTGCGGCGCTGATAATTTTCATAATGCTGAAAACGAAACAAGTTCATTATGAAAAAGAAATTATTAAGAACCAAAACCTCTAAGCGCAATGTAAATTGCTCCCACGCTCATCCGGTCAGCTTGTTGAACGTTTTGTGTGAAACCCCGCTCTTTTTGCGGGGAGCCGCTGGTTAGGCCGTGACCGTAAGAAATGAATTCAGGCGCAATCACATCTCGACGAGCCACCAGCTGTTGCGCGACACAGCCGTTGACGATCCGCCGGATACGCCAACGCATCACCGCGGCATCAGAGCGAACACACCCCAGCCCAAGTATTCACGCGTGTAAGCGGCGTGGCGCTCGGGTTCCGAGGTCAGTTTGGCTCGAACATCTTTCGCGAGCTCATCGCCGGAATTGGCTTCAAGCCATCTACGCATGGTGAGCCATTTGGCCGCCTCGTATCTGTCCCAGCCGTCTTGGTCAGCCAGAACCATTTCAACGACGTCGTAGCCAAGGTTGCCGAAAGACGCGAGAAGTTCCGGAAGTATGAGAAAGTCGGAGATGGAGTTGGCATGACACTCCTTGGCAATATTTTCCGTCGGCGGGAACTGCCGCCAGTAGGGCTCGCCAATGAGGATGATCCCTCCAGTGCGCAGGTTCCGTGCTAGAAGCTCGATAGTGCCGACGACACCACCGGCAATCCAAGTGGCACCGACACAGGCTGCCACATCGACCTTCTCGTCAGAGATGTAGCCGGCAGCATCGCCATGGATAAACTTGATTTGATGGGCGACGCCGAGTTCTTCAGCGCGGAGTTTCGCTTGCTCGGTGAACAACTGGCTCATGTCGATGCCGGTACCCATAACTCCGTAATCGCGTGCCCAGGTGCACAGCATCTCCCCCGAACCGCTGCCGAGGTCGAGCACTCGGGCTCCCGATTCTAGACGCAGCGCCGCGCCGAGAGTGGCGAGCTTTTCGGGTGTGAATGGGTTGTGGATACGGTGAGCACTCTCAGTGATGTTAAATATCCGGGGGATGTCCACTTTGGAAAATTTCCTTTCAGTTGTGAATAGATTCGGTCCCGGCCTAACGGATGACGCGATCGCGATCCTGCAGAGCAGGATCGGACTGCCGCGTTGATAACTTTCATAATACACTAAACGAAATGAGTTCATACTGATAACTAAATTAATCTGCAATCAACCAACGAGGTACTGAAAAGTTAATTATAAAAATCAGAAACCACCACCAGCCATGCGTAACCTACCCACGCTCATTCGGTCAGCTTGTTGAACGTTTTGTGTGAAACCCCGCTCTTTTTGCGGGGAGCCACTGGTTAGAACGCACGCGTATCAAACTATTTGAAATACATCATCCCAAACGTTACATGGATAGTCTCGTGCGTAATTGGTGACAGGTATATTAAATTCAAACGACGATTGCCCTCGCTCTGAAAATATTCCAGGCGAACAGGATAAAAACCTTTTTGTAATGGAACGACGTATGATTTGTACCACTCGCTTCCATGCTGTCCATCATTATTGATGATTTCACGCCCATTAATAAAAAACTTCGATCCATCGCTGGAACAAAGTGCAAATCCATAATATCCCTCTAAGTCTATCTTAAGATATCCTTCAAAAACACATCCGAAATTCGACTTGGCGTGAAGTTTATCCAGACTGAACGAACTGTCGGTAATACCCGTTTTTACAGCCTTTAACTTGGTGAAATCCGACAATGTTTTCCATGCTCCTTCGTAGTACGAGTAGCGGCAACCACCGGTTTTAATATCCTTCACATTCTGAAGAGCAGGCCAGACTTTGCTCAACTCAAAATTGCCTGTTGAAGATGTGATATATTTTTTATTTTCGCCAATCCATTTCACTGTGACCTTTGCAGGAGCGGTAATTTCGATCATTTGCGGAGCTCGTTTCGATGAAGTATCAGGTTCCGAACCATCGGTGGTATAAAACACATTTGGAAAGCTTCCATTAAGAAATACCGGCGCGGGTTTTCCTTCAAGCAGAGATCCGTTATTGGCGTGAAATTCTACTAATTTCTTTGAGTTGTAACCATCATAGGTATATTTTAAACCATCATAAATACCTTTAAGACGTACGGACATGTGATTTTCGTTCGGATAAATCGAAACTTTCCAACGAAGCCCTTCGGGCGCAAATTCTTTTAGAACAGAATCCATTTTTTGAATACCAACATTCCTATACGTTTCCTCAACGCCAATAATCCATAAATTTTTGTTAAGTTCAGCAGTATTTTTGAAGGTTTCTGTTGCCATGGTTATTATGCGCCTGTTATTCCAGGGGAATGCCGGATCTGAACAATAGTAATTCGTAAACAAACCAGGCTCTTTAATGATGGTATACATGGTAAACAAACCACCGAAAGAATGACCAAACAAGCTATTATCTCCACTGGTGGGCAGCTTGTTATTGATATAAGGCATGAGTTCATTTTTAAAGAAAGCAATAAAATTATCCGCACCGCCTGCCATTGGATTATCAGTTGTTTTTTCGGGTAAAAAATCGCGGGCGCGCATATTACCTTCACGGGTATAGGTATTTGGTAAAGCTATTAAAATAAGTGGAGGAAGAAAATTTTGTTTTCTAGCAAACTGATAGATATATAAAAAATCATCGAAGTGTGTTTCACCGTCTATTATATAGACAACATCATATTTTGCATTGGAGCCCGGCTCATATTCTTCGGGAAGACAAATCTTTATTTTGCGTTGTTCATTTAAAATTTTTGAATCAATGGAGTCGTTAATAATTGCAGATTTCTGTGCTAAAGCAGTATTTAATGCCAGCCCAAAACCCATCATTAAAATGAAGAATTTGAATTTTATATTTTTCATAATTTTTATATTTAATTATTATTCACAAAGTTATATATGTAAAGGGTTGATTAGCAATTACTAACTGCTCGAAGTCTGAATCTTACAAATAACTATTTTATTCGCGCCATTGGTGATTCGTGCGTTCTAACGGATCGGCGCTAAGTCCGTCCCGATATTACATATCGGGACGCGATCGCGATCCTGCAGAGCAGGATCGGACTGCGGCGCTGATAAATTTCATAATGCTGAAAACGAAACAAGTTCATTATGAAAAAGAAATTATTAAGAACCAAAACCTCTAAGCGCAATGTAAAATGCTCCCACGCTCATCCGGTCAGCTTGTTGAACGTTTTGTGTGAAACCCCGCTCTTTTTGCGGGGAGCCGCTGGTTAGGCGGGCGCTTGTCAGAGTATCTTGTTAATTGTTATTGCAACATTTCCTCTTTTATGCCCCAGTTCAACATATCTATAGGCATCAACTATTTGTTCAAAAAGAAAACATCTATCATTAATTGGCGTGATTACTTTCGATTCAACAAGACCTCTAATCCTATCAAGTCGTTCTGAACTCAAGATCAATGCACCATCATCGATAGACGCGAGTTGGCCTTTATGTGTCAACGATAATTGGCATGCCTCTTTCAACTTGGATGTTCTTGCCTTTCCAACGGAGTCGAGGATGAAATCATATTTCTCTATTCTGGAAATTGATTCTTTGTCAGTGTAATCTAGTGTCTTATCTGCTCCCAATGATTCTATGAATTGAATATTTGCCGTACTACACACCGCAGTGACCTCGGCTCCAAGAGATTTGGCGTACTGTACTGCTATTGTACCAGATGTCCCGGACGCACCGTAAACAAGAACCTTCTGATTCGGTTGTATATTTCCTTTCTCAAGAAATTGTAGGGCCAAGAGACCACCATATGCGGCTGAAGTTGCTTCTTCAAAACTGATGTTTCTCGGCTTTATTGCGACACACCCTTGTTTCGAATCTGATTCCTTCATGCATTTATAGTCAGCATATGCTCCGAGCGAAAATCCGGTAAGGCCGTATACCTGATCGCCAACATGGAATCGTCTTATCTTAGAACCTATCTTCACGATTTCTCCCGACAATACTTCTCCGAGAATCTCATTCCGTGGCCTTGTAATACCTATCATCAGTCGCATAGGAATGCGAAACCTAAGCGGGATATTAGAGCTTCGTATAAAAATGTCGCTATTGGTTACAGATGCTGCGTATATTTTTATCAGGACTTCATCATCTTTTGGCACAGGTTTGTTGTACTCTACAATATGAAAGACATCAGGTGGGCCATACTTGGTGCAAATGGCTGCTTTCATTTTTTCCATTTTTCTCTTCCTTTTGATCCGTTGAAAGTAATAATTTACCGAGCGCCCGCCTAACGGACTGCGGCTAAGCTGCCGCGTGACCAATTATCATATTGCACTCAAGGAAGCAGGTTCACGCTACCAACTGAATTATTAAACACAAAACCTCTACTCGCAATGTAAATTGCTCCCACGCTCATCCGGTCAGCTTGTTGAACGTTTTGTGTGAAATCCCGCTCTTTATGCGGGGAGCCGCTGGTTAGGCAAACAACCAACAAATTTACTGTGGAATTTTTGATCTCCAGAGTTTTTGTGCACGTTCTCCAATCCAGGCACCTAAGAGCGAAAAAAAGAAGAATATTACTATTGTGATAACGATTTGCATAACGGATTGAAATAATGTAAGTCCTGCTAGCCCGCCGCCCATCATTACCATCATTGCCATCGCGCCGAGGAAAAAAAGAACGATAAATCCTGCTGCTGCAATTGCCGGTTCCCAAAGTGTGACTCCTTCTGACAAATATCCTGCAACGGCTCCAATAATGATGATGCCTGCAAATAACCACATACCAATGAAAATTTGAACGGCCTTTTGAGTAAGTAGGTAATAAGCTATTACTACTGGTGCTGGATAAAATACCACATAAAGCAACAGTGTGATGCCAACCCATTTCCATTGTAATTTCTTGGTGTTGGAAGATTGTTCGCTCATATGATTTTCTCCTTTTTAGTTGAGAGTGGTTTGCCTAACGGATTGGCGCTAAGTGACGCGATCGCGATCCTGCAGAGCAGGATCGGACTGCCGCGTTGATAACTTTCATAATACACTAAACGAAATGAGTTCATACTGATAACTAAATTAATCTGCAATCAACCAACGAGGTACTGAAAAGTTAATTATAAAAATGTCAACCCACCACCAGCAATGTAAAATGTACCAACGCTCATTCGGTCAGCTTGTTGAACGTTTTGTGTGAAACCCCGCTCTTTTTGCGGGGAGCCACTGGTTAGAACGCAAACGATAATAGTTCTAGTTATTTGGCGTTTTCGATAAATCATCAAACATAATCCAAGGATTTCCAATATTTTGTTCTCTTCTTGTTACAATGTCCAATTGTCCAACATGATGTTGAAGATGACGGAGATTGTAATCCACTAGGTCAATTTTAGGGAAACCATGCCATTCAAACGGTGAAGGAGTAGTAAAATATGTAACATTTATATTTTGAATGAATTGATTCGCTTTTTGTCTCACATATGTGCAATAAGCTTTCATATTACTTTTTGAGATTGGGTGCTTTTGATCCTCAATCATTTGAGAATCTGGATAAACCGAATAATTATGAATTCCTTTCATGTCAAAACTCTGAGGTCGAAAAGTTGCTTCATCAGCGTGAAAATAAAAATCAGTAAACCATAGAACATGATAACATATTTGCCAGAACGGCACGTTGCTTATTTTTGCCGTCCATGTTGTATCGTTGGCATTATCAATTACATGTTCCAACATTTTAAACGCAGCCCCGATCTGCCTCGAGTAGCTTTTCTTTATTTCTGGTAGCAAAGTAGAGTCTTTAGATGAGGATGATGAATCAGGGTTAGCAACTTTTGAAGAAGGTTGAGAAAAAGCTAAACAGGGTAGGAGAAATAACATAATCAATGAGTTTTTCATTTCTGCTCCGTTGTTAATTGATTTACTTCTCAAAGTTTTTGCGACCTAACGGACCGGCGCTAAGTCCGTCCCGATATTACATATCGGGACGCGATCGCGATCCTGCAGAGCAGGATCGGACTGCGGCGTTGATAATTATCGTAATGCAACCAACGAAACGAGTTCACGCTATCAACTGAATTATTAAGCACCAAACCTCTATTAGCCATGTTGATTGCTCCCACGCTCAAACCGTCAGCTTGAGTTGCTGGTTAGAACGCACGCAGTAAAAAGTTCTAATTCTTTCCTTGCGACTGGCGCATCCTGCCTTTTATTGTAATCTCGCCGAAGAGACCTGTGCGCTCTGAGACCTTCAACTCTACGAGATTGCTTTTGAATTCTATCTGGAATTGTAACAAACGATCATTTGATGGTTCGTTGTAGGTAAAGCAAAAAGTATTTTCAGATGTCCAAGAACCCTTCGCCCCTGCAGGAAGATTATATTTTGATGTGTTTGATATTCGATACACATCATCCAGTCCTACCGGTAGCACTGTGTGAACACCTTCATAGGACATTTTAATCGTATCTTCTTTTCCTGTTCCATTGACCATAGTGAATGACAGCAATCCCAGAGAATTAGTTTCCAGGAAATACTCCTTACCCGATAATGTTTTGGCAAGGGCGGGCAATGTCGTCACCGGTTTTGATGCAGGAGCTTTGCTTGCCTCGTTGATCTTTTGCTCGAGAAGTTTTACAGCTTTCGGATTTTCCGGTAAAGAGGTGTCTGATGCAAAAGCTCTCGCAATATATTCTCCAATGTCTCCGAGGGTATATCCGCCATTCCCGATTAAGATGACAATAATATTTTTTTGAGGCCATATGATAAGCCTCTGGCCACCTCTCCCTCGTCCTTCAAACAATCCGAGCCTTTCCAATGGCAGCCACCAGAGATATCCGTACGCTGTTCCAGAATCTTCATACACATGCGGTTGGGATGAACGCTTTATCCATTCCTTCGAGATCACTCGATTACCCTCCCAAATGCCATCATTCAGCACAAGGTATCCTATCTTTGCCAGATCAACCGGGGCAATAAAAAGGTCGCCCCATCCGTTGGTGTTCCCGTTCTGTTCAGCTTCCCACCGAACGTCTTTGATCCCAAGCGGTTGGAACAAATTCTTTTGGGTAAACTCAAGCAGGTTCATTCCAGTCGTTCTCGTGATAATGGTTGAAAGAATATGGGGTGCGAGAGACGAATAGACAAATTTCTTGCCCGGGGTATCTACCAGCGGCAGATCCAGAAAGTATTGCACGCAATCGCCGCTTTGACGCATGAGCACTGTTTGTTCTTCGCCTTCTTGAAAGTTCCGGCAGAGGGCAGATGTCATCGTGAGCAGGTGCTCTATTGTCAAGGCCTTTTTGTTTTCATTAAGATGAGCGACAGAACGATCTGAGAAAAAACCCAATACCGGTTCGTTGACGCTTTTGATATATCCCTTGTCAATTGCAATCCCGGTTGCTAGGGATGTAATACTTTTAGTGACAGATGCGATGTCGTGGATAACATTCTTTTGAAATGGATAAAGGTATGCCTCTAAAATCAGATGACCGTTGCGAATAATGATAATACTATTGAGATCGATATTGTTATCTTTGACGTTGTCAAATAACTTTGCAAGTTCTAAAGAATTAAATCCCTGTTTTTCGGGAGTGGATGTTGGCCAATAGTTAATCGCCGAATCGGTTTGCGGCGATTGAGAACTGAGTTCAACAGTTGACAAGAGAATTCCCAAAATAACGACAATGAATTGTTTGCTATATTTCATAGATATTGTCTTTTAATATTAAATCATATGATTGTAATCAAATAGTAAATTACTTGTATAAATATCCCCTAACTAATTCGTGCGCCCTAACTATGATTAGACTGCGCAACGCAGTCTAAATCCTCACTTCTGTTGGTTAGACTGCGTAATTCAGCCTAATATGAGTGTTTTGTATTATAGACTGCGTCCTCCGCAGCCCTCTAAAAAGGAGTGTGCTGTCTGTGCTTGTCCTTATGCCCTTCGCGAGATAGCCCCCAACAGCCCATTCCCTTTCTTCAAAATAAACTTCTTTGGATTTTCTCTTGAGGTTTCCGCTAAACTATCGAATGTCTTACTCAATTGCAAGGGAAATAGTATGGCTAACGAAATAATACTACAGCATGTACATAATTGCATTTGTACACAACATCTGAGCCTGCGTACCGAGGAAGCTTATCTTCAATGGACAAAACGGTACATCTTTTTTCACCATAACCGCCATCCCGCTGAAATAGGTGAAAATGAAATCCGTAGTTTTTTTACTTACCTCACTTGTGAGCAATATGTCTTTTCTTCAACTCAATATGTCTTCATAAATATTAACTCTAACGCACTTTACTTAATACCAGTGCTGTCAAGCATCGACTGTTTTCATAATCTGCATAAATATTCCACCGCTTTCTCCCGAACTTTCTTCATTAACTCATTCAACTCTGCTGGACTGATATTCAAATGCTGCGTAATCTCGTAATCCTAAAATCCTGCCGTTATCTTCTCTACAACAACCTGCTCCACCGTTGATAGGTTTGATTGGAAATCCGAAATGCTTAATTTGCATGGCATGGAGAGTGATAACGTGATCTGAGTAATTCTTGCATTTTCAATCAGTCTGTGCTACTTTACTGCATATTTTATCATGATCAATACGAAGTGTTGATGAAATACTGTTTTTTTATATTGATGATTTTGTTTGTCCAATGTTCATTCGGCCAGGTAGCATCCGATGCACCTATAGATTGGACGAATGCTGGATACCGCGGCAAGGCGGCTGACATTCCAAGGCAATTTGATCGCATTGTCAATGTAAAGACAGAATTTGATGTGAAGGGAGACGGTATTACAGACGATGCACCGAAAATTCAGCGTGCCATCAATGCATATTCGGATTTCGCTGTCTATTATTTTGCTGCCGGCACATACCTCCTCGGAAGCACAATTACACTCAGGAGCAATTGTGTTATTCTGGGGGCTGGTTCTTCGAATACTGTATTCATGAATACGCATTCAAATTCCGTGTTCGCAATCAAGGGAGATGTAGAAGCGTCAGTTCCTGCGGCAGCTGCGGCAGAATTAGTAAAGGATGCTCAAACAATTACTTTGCCGTTCTCGGTTTCAGCTGGAGATTTCATCGAAATTTCTGCCAATGACCCATCACTTGTTGTACCAGGAGATGAAGCTGTTTGGTATTATTGCATTGGGCAAGTAGTCCGTGTGAAACAAGTGAATGGATCTGCTATTATGCTCGACGATAAACTTCGTTTGAATTACAGCAGCTTAACACCCAAAGTAGCAAAAATGCATACCATAACGAATGTTGGATTTGAAAATTTTAAAGTAAGCAATCAAAGTCCGGTGAGCAGTTCAAACTTTAGTACAAATTTCAATTTCAGTTGCGCAACAGATTGCTGGATTTCCGGTGTAGAAAGTCAGGGATCTGGCTTTGCACATGTCGGAATGGGCAGCAGTGCCAATATCGAAATCCAGGGTTGCTATTTTCATGAAGCTCAGGATTATGGAGAAGGCGGGCATGGCTATGGTATCTGCATGACCGGTCATTCCTCAAGCTGCCTTATCGAAAATAATATTTTTAAGACATTACGACATGCGATGATTTTAGCAGGCGGAGCGAATGGCAATGTATTTGGATTTAATTATTCAAGAGATGTATATTCTTCCCTGGAGCCGGATATCTGTTTTCATGGACACTTTCCATTTGCGAATTTAATCGAAGGAAATTATGCTGAATTTGCTCAAGCTGATCTTGTCTGGGGACTGAACGGACCGTACAATACACTTTTCAGAAACGCGTTAAATAGACTGCCCATCTTTATCTGTTATTCGTTTGATCTCAAAGAAGGAGGTATTAGAGTTGATCATCAAAGTAGTTTCAAGCAGCATTTTTATGTACTTGGCAATGCTGTGCGTGATGCCGATTGCGTATTTAATAATAAAGTAAAGGCATTATATTGGAATTGGGATGATTTAGACAATGAAGATGGTAATACTGGATTAAATGTCGTTAAAGATGGTAGTTTCAGCCGCGGGGAAAGAACATCATACTACAAGGATTTACGCCCGATTTTCCTCTCGACTGCATATACGTGGCCGCCGTTAGGTTGCAAGTTTTCCGGCAACGTAACCTGCAAAAGCATTCCCGCCGTTGATCGTTGGAATGCCGGTGGTGTTATGACTTTATCTGCCCCTCCACTTTTTTCCTCTCCCTCTTCGATCAATTTTGAGAATACCATTAAAAATGATCCTTCAGATTTAATACTTCCGATGGTTTCGGCTCCAGGTTATGCATTCACAATAAATTCAGTAACGAACAAACTCACAATCTTCCGGCCGGACATGACAGTGCCGGTTACAATAAATGGAAACGACACATTGAAGACAAAGATAGTCTTCAAACCAACTGCTTTTGGTTCATTTATAGATACATTATCGATCATGTCTAATAGTGGAACTGGCAAAGTTATTTTGTCAGGTTCATCTCCATACCCGACAGTATCTGCATATAAGACAGCAATCAACTACGGCAGTATTGCCAAGAACACAACGAAGAAGGACACGGTGAAATTGGTCAACAATTCGATAAACACTTTGATGGTGGATTCTATCTATACGAAAACCAATGCGTTTATTGCGAACCGAGTTAACGGGACTGTCGGATCAGACACACTCAAGTTCATTGTCTCGTTCACGCCAACTACTCTTTCAAGTTATGCTGACACGTTGTACGTATGGAATAACTCACAAACACCATTAGTAAAAATACCTCTCTCCGGTAATGCTTCAGAACTTCCCGTTGAATTGGTGGATTTCAGTGCATCGATTTCGAAGAGCAATATTGTTCTTCGATGGCACACTGCAATAGAAGTGAATAATTATGGTTTTGAATTGGAAAGGAGAACAGTTAATATTATTCAATCCTCCGCTGATACTGTTTGGCGGATAATTGCCTTTATCACCGGTAATGGCACCAGCAACGCTACGCACGAATATTCGTATTCCGATGCGAGTCTCAATTCTGGCCGGTACGAATATCGTCTCAAGCAAATAGACAACGACGGTGCCTATAAATATTTTCAAAGTGTGGAAGTGGATATTCCTCTGCCAAGAGCCTTTTCAATGTCGCAGAACTATCCCAATCCTTACAATCCATCGACAACAATTCGATATGCTTTACCAATGAGGAGCAACGTGAAGATTCAGATATTCAATATGCTTGGGCAGGTCGTGACCGACCTGGTAAACAATGAACAAGCTGCAGGATATCAATCTGTTATTTGGAATGCTACCGTTGCAGGTGGAATATATTTCTATAGGATAGAAGCAGTTGATTTGTCGGATCAGAGAAACAGATTTGTTGATACGAAGAAGATGATCCTGTTGAAATAGCCAAGACCTATTTCAATACTGAAAAGCCCGGAGAGCAATTTCCGATCCTTTTTGTTCTTGCTTTTAACTTGAGACTCTACTACTTTAATGTCATAATATCGACTAGCCAGACGGTGAGGATGGTGATGTCGATTGATTTGACCGGCCTATGGCGAAAAATCTGCGTTGATGGAGGAATTTATTTATTGCGTTCCATGAGAATAAGTGAAGAACGTTTCTTGCCGTAATCAATCTATACAAAAGGGGGTTGGAAAAATAATATCGCTACTACAATCACGTTGTTATCCGTTTAGATTCTTTATGAAGACTTGATCGAATTCATACGATAATCCCATGATCTTTTTACCCTAGGATTAGTTTTCATACGTCGTACAAAGTGTGATATTCTTATGATGAGTTAATTATTGAGACCTCTAATAAATAATTTAATAACGGTAGTCGCGAACTTTAGTTCGCGATAATAATGGAAAAACGCAATCTACCCGCCTGCGTGACTGCATCAGCAGTCGGGCAGGAAGATTGCGACTACCATAATAAAATCGATTATTTAAAGATCCATTATTATTAAAGGAGGAATAATACCATGAGACATTGCATCAAATCCATCGTGGTGCTGCTTGCACTTTTCTTATTAGGTTCTCCTTCTATCGCTAAAGAAAAGCCTGGAAAACAAAACCTGAGACTAGCAAAAACAAGTACTGGAACATTAACCTATGTGCTTATGAATGCAAATAATTTTACTTCATGGGTGCGTGGAGATGGGTTCTTCAACTGGCTGATAGATCAATCATGGAACGGAGAGTTTCCAAGAGGATCAGGCATTGGCACTATCTTTTCCGAAGGCATTGTCTTTGGTGGAAAATGTAACGATGGTCTTTTCTCTCAATCGCTCCGTGTTACCGGTAATACCTATTTTAATGGTATGCGTGCAGGATCAATCATCAATGATGCAAGCGGGAACAGCATAAATGCGGAAGATATTACTTCCCCCACTGCGGTAGTCTTTGCAGTGCGGCCCGATATGCCGCCAACAGTAGAAAGCCTACCGTCAATATGGCCGGATCTTACAATTGATGCAGCAACATTTAATCAAGTTGCGACTCCGTCTCCTTCACAAATTCAAGCTGTCGCTGCGAGCTATTTTACAGATTGGCAGAATTGGCCGGCTTCAAAAGGAGCACCATGGTTTATTGATAGTGTGAAAATCGTTCGGAATGACGCAGCATTTGATCCAACCAACGTACATCATATTCCTGGAATTCCGAGCGCTGCAAAAACCATCTGGTTTTCCTGTAACGACCTGGACACCTCAGTCTCACAGGTCTTTGCCGGCTCGCCGCCCATGGGAATAGAACAGCAAACCACTGTATGGGCATATACCTCATCAACACCGCTCAATAATATTATCTTTAAACAGGTAAAATTAATTTATAAAGGAAATATTGGCGCTCCGGCAAATTCAAAAATCGATAGTATGTATATTGTTTATTGGTCTGATCCTGATATCGGAGATGCTGCTGATGATTATGTTGGGTGCGATTCAACACTTAATTTAGGATATGCATATAACGCAACGCCGACAGATCTAAAATACAGCAGCAAGGGATTGACTATTCCTGCATCGGGATATACGATTGTACAAGGAACATCACATTTTACCGGAGTTCCGACCGATAGTGCAATGATAAATTTCAAATGGAGAACGGGGTATAAGTATAACTTCGCAATACCACTGACTGCATTTAATTATTTCAGTGCCGGTACAACGATCAGCGATCCGGACGATGCCGCATATTCTGGAACAAATCAATGGTATAATTTGATGCGCGGTTATCTGCCGCGTCCGGAATATCCAGGTGGATCACCGTATTATTCATCATCATCGTATGCGGCGAGCCATTCCATAGTCTCCTCCTACTGTTTAAGCGGTGATCCAACCACCCGAAAGGATTGGGTTGATGGATATGATTTACCGCCGGGCGATCGGCGAATAAATAACGTTCATGGACCTATCACACTGTCTCTTCATGATACAGCCGAAGTTGTCATCGCACTCGTCGGCGGTATTGGGATGGATAACATCAGCAGTGTCAGGGCATTAAAATCGAATGTCGAGTTTGTCAAAACATTCTATGATCAGATCATTCATATGGCTCTACCGCCGTTCATCAGCGCGATAACGACTTTCTCTACAGCAACGACAATTTCCCTTCAAGCGGATGCACGATATATCAACGCGACGAAAATTGTCGTCGATGTAAAATCCTATGACGGATCGCTCATAGAGAGTACCACGTTATTGGATGATGGCGCTCATAGCGATGGTGCGGCAGGAGATAATATATTCGCTGGAAAGATCATAACATCTCCAAGGTCGTACGGACTCTACGCAGATGCAATTGTTACGTACCAAAATAATTACACGATGACATGGCCGCATGTGATTGATAATATAACGACTGCAGGACCTCTCCCTCTTACCGCGTATTCTATCGCTTCCGACAATCTCAATAATGATGGAATTGCAAATCCCGGAGAAAACATTCGTTATGTCTTTACCGTCAACAATAATTCTGCTGTCGGATTATCCAATCTGACTGTCTCTGCATCACCAAGTCCATTCGGCCAATATCTCACCATCCCCTTCTTGAGTGGAGGCGCAAGTAATTCAATCACGTATAATCCTTATGATCCATCGACCTATTTTTCTTTTACGGTACCACAAGGATATGCCGATACCGTCATTTCCGTCATTCTAGTAATCACTGATTTAAGTAACAATCGATGGATAGATACCTTGGTGTTTCCCGTAAAGCCATTGAGTCATTTTATTTACGGTACTCCGATTACACAGATTGAAGGAAATGCCTCAGGTAATTTTTTAATATCTATCGTTGATTCTACACAGTTAAAAAATCATTTGTACATAATAACCGGCGCAGATATAAACACTGAAGGCGGCACAACAGGTTATTCATTAAAAGACTCCACCACAGGACAAATCCTCGTCACAAACCATCCACTTCCGGATCCGTTAGGCCATACAAGCCCGATTTTCGATGGATTCAAAGTTTTACTTGGCACTATTGACACGCTGCTAGGTATGAAAGAATGGTCGATCCCGGAAGGCACTCGTAGATTTTCACCTGTTGGTGGATTCATTGGACTTGGCCTTGAAGGATTTAGCACTGCTGCTGATACATTTGCATACAATCCAAATAGTGGAACGATCGGAATGGCCGGCTCCTTTGCGTTTGGTGGAATAGGAACAACTTTTACAAGCCCAACACAGTATCATACCATTCTTCTCAAACTTGCGGCAGTTGATCCGGTTGCATTATGGAATCCCTTGGTTACGCCTGTAGATGCAAACATTTCGAAGGGGTATCGATGGCTGCGCCATGCTGCCAATCCAGCAGCTGACCCTTCGTTTGTGCCATGGATAATTCAATCGGGCAGTGGTTATCCATATCAAGATTTTAATTATTCAGTGCCTTTCTCTGCATGGGATATGTCAACCTCACCGCCAACTCGGCTGACAGTAGGTATGTTTGAAAATAATGATCCGGGTGCCTCGGTTGACGGCAGGTACTGGCCGCCAGATGTAACCGGTGATAATACGATCAACCGTGAATTTGCATTTATTTTCGGCACTCCGTATTCAACAACAGATGATCCGATATTCCATGCGAACCTGTCTGGGAATGCAAGTCTCCCAATGATGTGGGTGATGACCTGCACTCGAAGAAGTACAGCACCGTGGGCAGCAGAAGATCAATTTGAAATAATTGCGTATCATCCTCCCACTTCATTGGATCGATGGGTGTTCAATACATCAGTGCTTACCAATGTGAAACAAGATGAAATGCCAAAATTATTTAACGTAGCACAAAATTTTCCTAATCCCTTCAACCCTGCAACGACAATTCAATACCAGCTATCCGCACAAAGTAACGTGAAAATTAAAATTTACAATGTTCTCGGGCAGGAAGTGAGAACTCTCTTCAGTGGGATTCAAAGTGTAGGTTTGCAATCAGTAGTGTGGAATTCAACAAATGACGCCGGCAAAATCATGTCCAGCGGAGTCTATTTTTATCGTGTGGAGGTGACTCCAATAGCTGGGAAAAGAAATTCATTGAATGAAGTGAGGAAAATGGTACTGTTGAAGTGAACTTAAGAACTAACGCTCAGCCCCGCCGTCACCGGCGGGGCTTGTTATTACTTGCAAAAAGCACAACGAGCTTAATCGGGTTAAGGCTTCAACGATGCTCAACCGTTTCCGGGATTGGATGATCTGCGAAGGCAAGCATAGACGTGACAACTATTTGATCCTGCTCGATGCGAAGATTTTGCGTGACTGGCTTAATGAAGATCGTTTTCTTGGATCCGTCCGGAAGCGCAACATCGACGCTTGCCTGAATTGGCTGCGGGCCTGAGAATTCGAATTCCGGTTTATAATATCTCGCAACATCGATGTCCGTGATATGGATTTTCTTCCCGAATATTTTAAAATACACTTCGAAGGTTGCCTGTAGAATTTTGACCGAGATTCTGTTCGATTCCGGGTGATAGAGGACCTCGACCTTCCCGGACGCTTCTGAACCATAGGAGAGCGGCCCGATGTGGATGTTTGCATCGGCAATGAATCGTGCCTGATTCGGACGCAATTCAATCCGGGCATTGCGGAGCGTCCAATCGTACTCTCCATGCTGTCCGAGTACATTATATTGAGCTTTACCGCTAACGGGACCGATGGCATTAAAAAAGCCGTTGAGCGTATTTTGGTGAATGATGACTGAAGCGTCATAAGGTTGTGCAATACTTATCGTAGAACAGAAAAGACTTGCGATACAGACAAATAATTTCATTTTCATATGAACACCTTCAACAATAATATTTTGTAAATAAATATTCAATGTTGCGTAGCTAATACACATTAAATAGTAATTTACTATGAACTTAGTAATAATGCATCATAGAACAAAGAAGAATAATTCAGATGGATTTGCATCAGTGATTGCTACAGGAAATGGAGAGTTGAAAATAATACTGGTTGCCGATGACAAAGAGATCAAAGCAAGTGGAGATGGAGTCTCTCTCCCCTTCTTCTCTTTGAATGAGTTGATTTTATGGTCAACTTTCTTCAAGACGATGGACTCTTTTAACTTGTCAATGCATGATAAAATCACTAAATTTGCATTGACGAATAATTCGGCGGGGAGGTCATATATCCTCATCGCTGTCAATATTGTCGGTTGTAATTGCATTGTCAATTATTAAAGGAGACCAAAATGAAAACAAGTTGTATCATCATTATGATTATTTTTTCCAGCATTCGTAGTGACGCACAGACCTGGAACCTCGTTTGGTCCGATGAATTTAACGATGCAAGCATTAACACGACTAATTGGAAATATGATATCGGTGGTGGTGGTTGGGGAAACAGCGAACTTGAATATTATACAAATCGTCCTGAGAATGCAAAGATAGATAATGGCAACCTCCTCATTATAGCCAGAAAAGAATCTTATGGTGGAAGTAATTATACATCTGCACGTCTCAAGACTCAAGACTTGCGATATTTTACCTATGGAAAAATAGAAGCAAGAATTAAGCTCCCTGTGGGACAAGGATTGTGGACTGCTTTCTGGACTCTGGGACAAAATATTTCCTCAGTTGGCTGGCCTAAATGTGGTGAAGTTGACATTATGGAACACATTGATAAAGAAAATATGAATCATGGTACCATGCATTGGGATAATAATGGACATGTCCAATATGGAGGAGGTGTGTCTTGCGATGAATCAATATATCATAACTATTCTATCGAATGGAACGCTGATTCAATTAAGTGGCTACTTGATGGAAATAGATATTTTTGGGGAAATATCGCAAACAATGTAAATAGCACCGATGAATTTCATTTACCGTTCTTTATTATTCTCAATTTTGCCGTTGGCGGCAGTTGGCCTGGAAATCCTGACGCTACAACACCATTCCCTGATACTATGTATGTTGACTATGTGAGAGTGTATCAGGTCGCTACTAACGCAGTTGAAGATAGCCGCAGTCAGGTTTCCAATCATTTTTCTCTTTTACAAAACTATCCTAATCCTTTCAATCCAAGCACATCCATTAGTTATCAGATTTCATCGGCTAGTTTTGTTTCGTTGAAAATTTTCGATATTCTCGGGCGTGAAGTAACAACATTGGTTAATGAAATGAAGGATCCTGGTACGTATGAAATGAAATGGAATGCGACTCAAATACCAAGTGGAGTGTATTTTTATAAATTGAGTGCAGGAAGTTATACACAAACAAAAAAACTTGTATTATCTAAATGAACTTTTTTGCGCAGGCTGAGTCATAGAAAAACTAAGGACATTTCTTCAAGGGCGTTGATAGACTCTTACATAATCCACTATCATCGTTTGGGGGAATGTTGTAAACTCATTAGGGCTTCCTGGCCAATCTCCGCCTATCGCTACGTTTAAGACCAGATGGAAACGCTGATCGAATGGCGTTGATCTATTTACTGAATAGTATTGATTGCCGTCAACGGACCATTGAATTGAAGTCGAATCCCACTCGATTGCTAAGACATGAAAACCGCCGGCAAAGCTGGCAGAATCAATCGGCAACGAATAGCTGCCACCACTTTGTGCATGATTACCAAATGAATCCGCAAAGTGAATTGTGCCATAGACTTTCCACGTGTTATCGCCAAGGCATTCCATAATATCTATCTCGCCGCTTTTGGGCCATCTTCCATAGACATAATCGGTCGGGAGCATCCAGATTGCCGGCCAGAGCCCTTTTCCAAATGGCAGTTGAGCACGAATTTCAAACCGGCCATACTTCCAATCTCCTAGACCATGCGTATTGATGCGCGCTGACGTATATTGTTTGCCCAAGTAGTTTTCTCTCTTTGCGCATATAACAAGCGATCCATTTGCAACGTATGAGTTCGATGTACCTGCAGTATAATATTCCAGTTCATGGTTTCCGCCGCCGTTTCCGTTCACCTCGTACTGCCATTTTGTTAGATCGAGCGATGACCCATTGAACTCGTCATTCCAGACCAATTTCCATCCCGGGAGTTGCGGAATAGTATCCGAAGGCGGAACAGAATTTATTCCATTGTCATTTTTTTTACATCCAGTGACAATTATCAGTATAAATAATCCTCCTAATAAGATAATTGTACACTTCAAGCAATATTTTCTCTTCATAGTTAGAACACGCAATTCATAATCAAATTCTATCAGATCGTTATTGATCCATTTTCAATTATTTGACCAACACGCACTTATGCACATCTGATTTTACTCCATCAAGTAAGATTCAATAAAAGTACACGCCGCTTGCCTGAGCATATATTTTTGCATCAAGTGTTATAGAATTACTTCCGAAATATCTCTACTGTGTCGATCGGAACCGTACGTCCGAATCAGCGTCCAATGTATTTCCAAAATTTTAAAATCTTCAAGAATTTGTGCTTGGGAGGAATATTTACTGACGGTTTGAGCAACGATTATGAAAATACCATCTCATGACTATTTGAAGAAATTGGTTGTCTCAGGATTGAAATCGATTTTCTAAAAATAAGATAAAGATATTGCCGCAATGATACTTACGTGAGCAAGTAACATCCGCATGATAAAATATATTGGTTATGAATTAATCATTGATTTCATTGTGTACCAATTCAATTCCGTAATTCTTTCCAAGATTCCGGCTATACTTCTTTTCAACAGCATTGTTCCAATGCTCCATCACGCCTAAACTTATACACCTCACCTGATCTCTTTCGGGATCGTAGAAGGTCTTTGATGGAGGATCGTTGGCTAATGCAGCCTCAATTAAATAATTATCGGAATACTTCATATCCGGGGCATCCGGCCATTCGTTACTCAGAAAATCAAGTCCAACCGCATCAATAGCCACTCCATCCTGTGATGCAAAAAGACTTCCTGCCCAGCTATTGTTGAAAGGAGACATTTTCCATTTAGGCGACGGTGGCCCGGCAACTGATTTTGAGCCATACAAACCATCAACCAAAAACAACAAGGTCTTTTCACCTAAATCTTTATGTCCCATAAAATCGACAAAAGTCATGTATTTGGGTTTCCCATTCCTATTCTGATCAAAATTGTTATGGGCATTTTTTCTCCAATCGCTGTTAATACTGGTTACACCATAATAATTTTTGGCGCAAAGCGTGACACCTTGACCAACGTGCCCTTTCAGTAATGCCATATTGATGAGATAATCAGCTTCCACTGCGCAGGTCGCTAAACCTTTTGCTAATTGACCATTATCGATAGAATAAAGAATAGCATTCTCGACATACGTGGTTTTCACACGTCCATCATTTCCGGCATTATCAATAAAAATTACATCGGGGAATTCTGCATGACACTTATTGAAAACATTGTTGGTAATAAATCGGCTGGCATCAAATACGGTAATATATTTTTGCGGAACACCTGCATCCTTTACAAGACTTCGCACCAAAGCAAACACCATTTGTGGGGATGCATTCAGTTCATTGTCGTCGGAATGGCTATAGGTATTGTTCTCATTAATTTTGATCGCAATTTTCTGATGTGCAAGATAACCTTCATCTTTATTTTTCTTTAATTTATTGAAGTACCTGAACAACGCATTCCACGCTTTTGATTGATCCTTTTCTCCTGTGAGCAATGTGAGGGCTGCAGGTAACATTTTATCTGTTTCAGTTTGTGAAGTGTTTGCATCATCCCACCAATTGCCCTTCGTGCCATCCCATTTTGCGACATTCGTATCGTGTACCCATACTACTCTGCCCGGGAATATGCCACGCTCTACACCCAGGGGTTTGTTCGCTTCAATTGTTGAGTCAGAAATTACCTGCGCATATAATGCTTCCCTGCTATTTCCAGAAAATAAACAAAAACAGGTAACGACAACAGTGAAGAATATTGTCATTGCGCTATATGTTCCGCGTTGGGAAACTTTTCCGGCTTTCCGGAGTGCAAACACCGATGTTAACAAATTCAAAATAATCATATTAAGCCCTTAAAGTTCTTTTCCTGAAATCCTCAATCTTGTCTTCCTTGCTATTATTATTTTGTATTGCTCTTTTTTAGTTTGAAGTCAATCCAGTCGTAATTCATGTTTCCATTTGTAATCGTATGGAGCGTGAGGATATGAATTCCTTTTTGCAATTCGACCTGTGCTAAATTACCTGCAAGATTCCAATGATGCCATTGCCTCCATGCAACGGTGTCTCTATCCTGATGAGTAGATGGGACGAGTAGCGGACCAGAGATATCTTTTCCATCGAAGGAAAGAGATATGGTGCCATTTCCGTTTGCAGTATACATAAGGCCGACATCATATTTTCCCGTTTCAACTACTTGTACAGTATAATTGATCCATTCGCCGGGCACAGTCCATCCCACATACAATTGTCCCATCACAGGTTCTGTAAAATTATAGTTATTATCGTCTATATCTCCAGTTTTGGTGTAGGAGATATCAACGCCTTCGTTCATACGAAATTCATTCAGAAATGTGCCGTTCGCAGGATTGAGTTTTCCACTTCCATTGTTAACCGAGTCGTTATCATGATAGGCGATTCCTTCTCCACCTAAATCATAAAATTCACACTGAATTATTCCGGGTATTTGCTGAGTGCTGTCGTTCCAAGGCTTACCTTTGTATTTCTCCTGTGAGAAAGTTTTGGAGGAACAAAACATAAAACTTGTAATCAATAGCAGACAATAACTACAAAAATAGATGTCTTTTTTCATCATATGATGTTTTGATTTAAGAAAAGTTTATTATGACACACTGAGTTACCTTGCAATGTCATAAATAGTGACTCGTTCGGTTTGTTGTCATTCGTTTCTTTTTCTCTTAAAAATATTTACTTCTTTCTAAAAAGTTACTCAAAAGCAAGATAAGTTTTAATAAAATATGAATATTTTGTGTCTTCTAGAACCGTCATCTACCATAATATGGGGCACCAGGATTGCCCATATCAATAGCAATGATAGAGGGGTCACTTCCAGTAACCGGTGGAACCACTCTGTCATAAATAATATTACCTGTCCAAGTTAATCCACCACAAGATCCGGTTGTAATAAGATTTTTGTACAATGAGCGCATTCCTGTGACTGCATTTGAGCTGGAATTATAGTTGACCAATAAAATAGGATCGGAATTTTTATCGGTAGCAATGTATATATCACCATTAGCAGAAAAGGTCAGATCTTTAAACTTTGAATTTGCATAATCACCGGTAGCGCTCCAGGCTAATACCAATTCCTGTGCTCCCAATGATCCGCCAGAAATTAGATGTCGATAAACACCCTGTACATTGATCGTGTCTGTTTTTGCCACCTCAGCCAACACATAAACATAATTTGAAAAAACGCGTAAAGCCCTAATAATATGCTTGGGATAAGATGGCCCTGCGGTAAATGTGGTGGAGCCTGGTGGAACGATATTTATGGCGTTTTTTGTATCAATGGGTCCGCCTGCATAAATAGTCCCATCTTGACCAAAATCGAAACAAAGCATGTTTTTTTGAAATCCAAATAGTTTGGTCGAACTTCCTCCTCCGGGTGGAATGGAATGGAATTCTCCACCACTTCCCGTCATCAGTAAGTATATTGTCCCATTTGGTGCGACCCGCATACAAGAAACTGTTAAACCAACCGGATGTAAGGCATAATCGCTCACTATCGGATTTGCTCCATTTGGCGTAAGTCTACGAATTACTCTATTAGTATTGGAAGAGTCATGAACACTAGTAAATGCTAAGTATATATTGCCAGAATTATCCGAGGCAATAGTATTAGAAAGTGCAGCACCGGGAAATGTAGCAAACGGTGATACAACTTTTTTTATTTTATAATTTTTTTGGGCAACATCATCTGCAAGCAGAACAACAACTCTTGTTGAAACAGATTCACCGTAGGTTACCGGTCTACGCGCTACAATTTTATTCGAAGTAAAACTGGTCATAACGCCCGTTTCAGTTCCAAAATAGACGACGCATTGATCGATAGCAGCCCCAAAATTACTTCCATTGATCGTGATATCAAGAACACCTCCCACCGCACTATCCGCAGGAGATATGCTCGTAATGACAGGGGATGCGACAGGATTTGTCTCCGGCGGCCAGCCCGGCGGAATAGTATTATCAACACACCCTGAAAGTAAAACAATGCTGATTACAAGTGCAATAATAGCTATATAAATTTTCATGTTTAATCTCCTCACTATATCTTTAATCTTACAGTAATGCGCTGAAGGTTATCGAAATAATTCAACGGTGTGTATGCATAATCTATTGAAAGGCCAAACTGTGATACGCCAACTCCATAACTGAATTTTTCCAAATCAGCATGCGAGTTATAGCCTCCGCGCAAGGAGATCGTATTGAGAAATGTATAATTTATGCCTACTAAAAGTTGTTCCGGGTACGAACGATCGTGTGTTAAATCGACCGACACTACCAGGCTATGGTCTTCCCTAATCTTCTCCCAAAAATCCATTATATCCATGGACACACCGAGAGTAAAAAGAAGCGGCATTTGAAACGATTCTTGTTGATATGTTAGCTGTCCGGAAAAATGACGAATAGATATTCCAAACGCTAGACTCTTGAGTCCCGTCTTGAAAAGAGTACCAAAGTCAAACGCTATTGGATTCAACTTGAAAGAGGTTGTTACCGTGGTGGAATCCCTGACGTCTATGGTTGTGGGAACAACACCATCTCCTAAGCTCTGTTGAACATACTTTATCTGACCTCCGACAGAAAACTGATCGGTCAGTTTATTAGCATAGCCTATCCCAAAGCTATTGGCTTGCAAAGAAAATGTTCCTAAATACAGAAAATTATCACCCTCATTGGTCACTATGGTTTTATAAAAATCACCATAGTTCACGTTCTGCAATGATACACCCACAACGCCCCATGAACCCAAATTAACAGCCGCACTAAATTGCGTATGTTTAATATCGGCAATCCATGGATTATAACTTGCCGATATTTCCGCGGCATTTTTCATATCAGTTAAGCAGGCGGGGTTGAAAAAAAGTGAACCCGAGCCCATTGGCAATGTGTTAACTGCACCTGCCATTCCAGCTGCCTTTGCATCAGAAATAACACTTAAGAAATCAAAACCGGTCTGCGCAAGTTTAACATTATCTTGAGCAATGCTGCCGTTTCTCATGCACACCAGAAAGACAAGCTCCACTAAGAGAATTATTCTTATTTTCATAATATTCATTCCTCAAGTTAATTTTTTAACGAATTACAACAAATTTTCTGTATACGGACTTACCGCTTTGTGTTTGAAAATGAGCAATATATATCCCGCTGACGATCGTTTGCCCGTACGTTGTTTTTTGATTCCATTGCTCGCCTGAACTCCCATTCGTATGCTCTGTCTGCCATATCAGTTCACCACGTTCAGTGAAAATTCGGATAGTACACGCTTCCTTCGGTAAATTCACAAACGCGATTCTATCCTGATCAAAACCTTGGTTTTGAAGCGTCGGATCTAGTGTCAATCCCCATTGTAGTTTCCTGGATCTTACGATATATGGATTGGGTACTATATAGATAGAATCTGAGTTGGATTTACCGGGTTTAAGCAAATAAGCACCCTCCTCCGTTTGGGTTAAGAACTGACTACTTAACAATGGAACGCCCGGCTCAATCGTATTATCCAAGCCATCGCTTTTACTCTGAATGTAGTAATAATATCCTGTCGCACGCGCTGCTGTAGTATCAAGATACGAATCGTTAGGATTCGATTTATCACATTCAAATATTTTCTGGTATACCGTTACATCATTAAACACACTACCGGCTGCACGATATATCACAAATCCATTGAAATGATCCGATGCTCTGGCATCAATAGCTGTCCACGTAAGTTGGATACCAGTAGCACCTGAAGTTACAATAAATTGTTCCGGAGCCGGAGGCGGTTGAAGAGCATTAAATCCATTATTGTACAAATCCACTGCTCTCTGGAACATTCTTTGGATTGAGTAAGGTTTTGTGGAATCTTCAATTGAAAATACCCATGCGTCTTTGTATAGGTCATATTCTGCGGTGCCGGTTTTATATTTAGTATAAACCGGGTTGGCACTGACAAGCGAGCTGCCACTGATACTGACGCCTGAGGGCATCGTGTATGTCGGTGTAACTCCGCTTGATGGATTAAACCCTGCATACCAATTATTTGAGACTACGCGATTAGTATCTCGATCGAGTCCCGTTACTCCTTCAGCTAAGACAATATGAATACTATCGCCGGGGGCAAGCGTATAGGGCCCAAATCCCTGCGTTACCCCTGGTCCCCCACTACTACCCAGGAATGTTCTATTAAATAGATCTGAGTATGTTGCGGTGCTTGCAATAAACTCATCTGCATGACTCTTCGGATGAAGTCCTGTTGCAGGCTTTCCAAATCTCATAAATTGATACCATTTAGCCATTGATGTTATATCATAAGGCGGACACGGAGTATTAGTTAAAGGATCATCCGTATCAAGATACGATGTATTCATTGGCTGGGTTTTATCGTCGCTTTGATCGTGCGCCGATTTATCAGCATGGAGCGTCACACAACCTATATACCGCGCAGCAGCAAGCACGCTTCCAGATTGAAAAGGATTAGGACAGCCCCAGTCGTCCGAGGTCCTGGAGTCTTGACTAAAGGGACCATAATATCCATAATGCGCTCGATATTTAAAGTCCGCACTCGTTGGGTCTGTACCTATAACCTGTATTAATGAATTCTGTCCCCAGCGTACGCCACTTCCCCCCGCCCAACCAACAATAGGAGAATTAGAACTTGCTATTGCTTCCCCGGCAAGAGTATATCGATATTGGAATGCAAATATACAACTATCAAGAGTCGAGGGTACCACTGTCCCTGCTGCATCAATAATACCTGTGTTCTTAAAAACATAATCATAGACAAAGAAATTACTATTGTATTGATTTGGGAAAACCATGATCTTTCTTGTCATTGTTATTCCGTTCGGATGATTAACCGTATTGACGAGCATCCGATCTGCCTGCATTGTCGGGTCCATCTCATCCATAACATCATAAAGGCCCATGGTCGTATTGGCAACTTTTCCATCGACGGTTACCACCGGATGATTATATTTTCCTATATATTTAAACGGCTGGGTTATTACATTGATGCCATCATATGGTTGTGTGCGAGGACCGTTTGTCAGCACTTTGTAGTTGTAGTGTAGTTTGCTAACAGGATCTGTGAAATTTTGACAGCCGATCCACAAGCCTTTTGCCCGTACAGAACAAAATTTCAATCCATACGCAGCAGGCCAGACCGAGCCGCCACCATAAGTCCCTGCATCGTTTTCCGTCTCAGTGCCATAATCCGTAAAATATGACTGGATGTTACTAAAACGTATCCACTGATTTATCTGTGCTTTCACAGAAACTGTGGAAAGAACCACAGCAAAAAAAATAATAAGACATAAAAATAAAAGTGTATTACTTTTCATAAGCAGTTTCATGGAATTTTCTCCTCCAATCATATTTTAACCGATAACTTAATTCCAAAAAATATTTGCCGAGGATTTAAAAATGTGAATGACGTTAAATTAGGCATGTTGATATAGGCTTTTGTGCTCAAAATTTTATCCATTCTTGTTTGATCAACAGGCGTCCATTGACCATTCGTAACCTCTTTATACGTCATTGTTTGTGAGTCATAATAAATTGTCCCAGGGACCGCGCTGCTAATAGTTGGTAAATAATTTAATACGGGTTGATAATCAGTTCCATTTGCTCTAAAATCACCGACCCTATCATCTCCCGGCACATTAGTATAGACATCACTTTTAGGAAGATGAAGAGATTCCATATATGAATCACGGTCGGAAGAACCACCAAATGAGTTCATATTCATCTTTTTGTAATTCAGGGCATTATTCACATCGACAAACAATTCGACGTTTACAGTTCTCAAATCAAAGGTCTTACTAAATCTTAACTGGACGTCAAAGTTATCTGTGTTTTGTACATTATTGAATATTCCATATCTTGCGAATGGATTATACGTGACATACGAACCCGCTTGCCAATTGAAAAACACATTTAACAAAAAACTGCCCAATGGTTTAAAGGAACCCCATTGGGGACCAAAATCATTAGGAGTAAATAAACAGAGGTTCACCCGAGCATAAGGACTTGGGACGGGCACTTGTTGGTACGACCTATCTGTTCGTGTATCATAATTTGTCTGTTCTGTGAGATTCAGAAATTGGGTATTATCACCAAAATAACCTCCAGAAGTGGATTGATATGTGTAGTTTGCAAATCCTGTCCAAAATTGACCGCTCGTCTTTCGTAAAGAAATTTCAAGGCCGCGAACATCCGCATAGCCAGAACTTGTGGGCTGAGCGTACCCGCCAGTCTTTGGTATATAATAAACAGTAAGCGTGTTTCCATTTATATCGAGCTGATTATTTGTGATATCCCGATAAAACGCGCTTATTTGAATAAGAATATTATCACCTAAGTAATGATCATACCCAAGCTCGTAGGCAACAGTTTTCGCCAGAGTTTGATTTGGATTACCAAAGTTTGTAATTTGTCCAGATGATGTGCGGCCAATAGCAAACATATTTTCATAGGACGGCATTTGCTTAAAATGTCCGTAATTGAAATAAAGTTTTGAATTTTCTGTAACTGGATGGGAAATACCGATGCGTGGACTAAATTGCCATTGCGCTTTTGATGGGGTCAAAGGTGCATTTGAATTTGCACTGGAAAAAAACGATACATTGAATGGATTACCAGTGTACCAATCCGTCCGAGGATCGCTATAATCCACCCTTAATCCAAAATTAGCTACAAATCCATTTGTCTCCAATTTATCCTGGATATACGCACCCGCTCTGATGGGATAAACACGCATCACAACATGCTGTTGATAATCTACACCGTTACTTAATGCATAAGCCTGTCCGTAATCAAAATTCAGATCGTTATAAATAAATTCTATTCCTGCTTTAAACATATTTTTAAAGTCAATCTGGCTCGTAAAATCTGCCTTCAACGTTGTCGCAGATACTTCTGTATGGTCCCGAAACAAACATTCGGAACCTCCCAAGTCAATCCCTGTTGCTCCCATAGATTTCACAGTCTCGTATCCGAATGGCTCTTCGTTAACAAAGAAACCATTCACAATTTGATAAACCGAATCCTCATTCCGTCTCGCCGTAGGTTCGGACAGGTACGATCTCGTTAATCGCTCGAGCCTAATTTCATAATACGATGTTGGAGAAAGGAATTGAGTAACATCTGCTGAAATTGAGGTATATGATATTTTAGACGGGCTGAAATAATCGGGATTAAAGATTCCAGTTTGACCATAGCCTGCAATTTGATCAGCTACTTGTTGCGGAGTTGTGATATATATACCACTCGCCCAGTTTTGAGACACCGTAAAAGGCCAGTTTTGAACTTGCGAATATTGTTTGCCTGTAAAAACTGCGGCGACTAATTTCATGGATTTGGTTATGTCCGAGTTAAATCGCACATTCAAGTCCCAATTCAAATTATCGTTTCGAGTCAATGGAACTAAAAGCATTGCGTCTTGTTGCCGGTACGCACTAAAGAAACGAAGATCGCCCAAATACTTACCAATGAGAGGCACGGGACCGCCAAAACCTGCATCAACATCATAATCGGGATTGGCAACAGGTCGTCTTCGTGTTTCAAATAGATATTGCTTTTGCAGCGCGGCCGGAGAAAGATATGTAGAACCCGCCGATGTATTTCTTTGTTGCGATATTGAATTCCATCCTTCCCATTTTGGATATGAATCTTGAGTATAGGTATCCCAGGCACCATTCGTCGTGCCTGTCCAACAAACGGCGGGATCTAGATACGGCCGCATCCAATAAGAATTTTGATCAAAAGGTGATAAACCCATAGCCTTATATTGGTACGGGCTAGCACGAACAGTCGCTGTCACGGTGTAGTCTGATTTATCCCCCTCTTTCGCAATCACATTGATGATACCGGAGCGAACCTGGCCATATTCGGCATTAAACCCGCCGCGTTCGATAGAAACTTCTTTAACAGAACTCAGCGCAATCGTTGATATAGGTGTATTATTGCGTGGATCACGGAGTGATATACCGTTTACCTGAAACAATGCATCACTCTGGTCCCCTCCGCGGATTTGCATATTTTCCTTCACGCCGGCTTGAGTCTGAATAACTGATTGCATATTTGCAACAGGCAGTTGACTAATTTCGTTATTACTCACTGCAACAACAGCAGCAGACACATCTGGTTTGATGGGCTTTTCCCCAAAAACAACCGTTTCTTCAACTTGGACTTCTTTTGCCTCTAAGGTAACATCGACGCGCGCTGTTTGATCTATGTAAACTCTCACATCACTCATGACAATTTTTCCATAACTGATGCAAGAGATTTGAACTTTGTATATTCCGGGAGGAACAAACAAGATAGAATATTCTCCATTTATATCTGTAGAAGCACCAAGAGATGTACCGAGGACAACGACATTAGCTGCTATGATGGGCTCGCCGTTTAATTTATCGGTAATCGTCCCAGCGATTTTTCCTGTTGTACCTGCTATCCCGATCGCAGATAAAAAGGCCAGTCCTAACAATAGAAGGAATATCAAAAAAAGGAATCTACTTTTCATAGGTTTTTCCCCTTATGAATTGAGTGAACGAATATAATACTGTCTCTATTCAATGATGCAAAGATATCACTATTTCTCAATAACTCAAATCAGATCAAGTTCCTTAATATGGATAAATTCCCTTCAGGTTCGTCTTGATGTAATTTGATTCGAGATGTAATTGATTAAATCTAGGATTCAAATTAAATTTTTCTTTCATTCTGAATCGTATGAACTCTTCTGCTTCTTTCAGGTGAGCCGTCACAGCCACCGTTGCTCTCATTACTTTTTAACTTCCACACTGCGTCAAGGATATATTGATTTGGTGATTATAAATGCTTGTTTATGGTGAATTAATTATCATTGAATGTGTGTGCGGCTAAAGAAGAAATAATAGAATAATAACGATGGCGCTTATTTCCATAAGTTGTAACAACATTGATGATTTACTCTTACTGAGTGGTAACGGAACACTTTAATTCATTCACCTACCTATCATGTTATGTACCATAGAATTAGTTACCATAAACTTAAAAAAATGCCGAATTGCTTTTTTAGCAATATCATTTAATAATCGAATTCTTATCAAAAATGATAACGAGTGGAGAACTACCTTATTAACCTTGGTTAAAAAGATGTTGTAGTTGGAGCGGACAACAAGCGAGTGACCTATATTTCATGCCAAGTTCTTTACATATTCTATGATAATCCCAAATTATGCATTAGATCAATGACGACATGAATAACTCTTTATATTCAATGGGTTTATAGAATTCCGAAGAAATCAGACCAATTTCTGTAAGTTCCTTAGAAAAAAGGACTTACAGTACTTCAAAGTGGTGAAGCAACTTCTATCGCATAATTTGGGATTATTATGCTACTCGGCATAAGGTAGCTGCTGCTGTGGTACAGAAAAGCACAGAACAATTACGGGTTGAGCATGGATTTGAGCCTCCTTTTTGGGAAATCTTGCGGATGGCGCGCAAGGCACTGAAAGCTTCATAACGCAAAATTCGTTTAACGAGCCTATGCACACTTTAAATAACAGCAACAAATTAAAAATATCTTGATTATTTCCCTGAAAGCTTATCAAGAAGTAAATATCGCTGTTGTTGCATCATTGTCTCGAGTATTACTTTAGTATTGACATCTATAAGCATTACATTTACCGGTCTCGCATTAGTAACAGATGGCCATTCAGGTACACCAAGACCACTAGGATTATTTGTTTTAATAAAATTAGCAAAGAAAGTTTGCATCATTTCAGAAACCTTATAATCTTCAGGTTGCCAATCGTAAACACGGTTGGTAGGTAGATTACCAAGAGCATATTCTATTTCAGCAGAATGAACCGCGCCTCGGGCCGCTGGTGGTTTAGGTGCCTTGGCAGCAGCAGAATCTTTCTTCACACCACCTGCCAGACCCGCCGTAGCATTTCCCATTTCTGGTCTCATTTCAGGGCGTGGACGGGCAAACAAATACCGATACACTGGCTTGCCACTAGTTTTACTATGTATGTTGCCCCATTTCCATGTACTAAAACCAATAAATCTGTCTCCAGCTAAATCAGTAGCCACTTGTTCCACTTCTTCATCGGTGGATGAGTTGTAAACTTGTAAAACTTGTGCCGCATGTTCGCCATAAATTTTTTGCACAGCGCTGGTAAAGTTATCCAAAGTGGGTTTATTGGGTCCCAGAATATTATGGTAGTTCATTTCCTCTGAATTCCATCCAACTAACAGTGGCACATGCGCCTGCTCTCCTGCTTCATAAATTTTAAAGGGGCTTTTGGGAAAGAAATAACCATCAATGGTTAATGAAAAACGGAAGGGATTAAACTTTGCAGCAGCATCAAGCAATTTTTCCGCGCTCATAGTTCTGAGTTCCGATAAGGAATTTGCCGGGATGCTTTTGGCAAATTCAACACCTGTTTGTTCGGCAGCAGTGAGCGGAATAGAAGGAAGCGTACCCAGTAATGAGCCGCTTTCGCCTATTGCACCAGCTATAATTTTTTTTGATAAGGGTGAAGCCATTTGTGCACTAACGGAAACCGATCCTGCAGATTCACCGGCGATAGTAATTTTTGTAGGATCACCGCCGAAGGCCGATATGTTTTGTTGCACCCAGTGTAAAGCTGCAGACTGATCCATTAATCCATAATTACCGGAGGATCGATGAGGCGATTCTTTTGTTAGCTCAGGATGGGCAAGAAATCCAAATACTCCAAGACGGTAATTTACTGTAACCGCCACAATACCTTTGCGGGCCATACTTTCACCATCGTAACGAGCTTCAGAACCATCCCCTGCCACAAAACCACCTCCATAAAAATAAACCAGTACTGGCAAATGCTCTTTGTCCGTCTTTGCAGGTGTCCATATGTTGAGGTACAGGCAATCTTCACTCATACCATTAGATCGAAAACCCATATCACCAAAAATAGGCATTTGCATAGCACGAGGCCCAAATTTGTCTGCTTTACGTACATCTGACCAATTCTTTAATGGCTGAGGTTCCTTCCAGCGTAAATCACCAATTGGTGGCTCAGCAAAAGGAACTCCCTTGAAAGTGCGGATACCGGATTCATTAATTCCTTCAAGCACACCATTCACAATTTTTACTCTTGGAGCAACAGTTTCGTCATTTACTTGCGCACAAGCCATTGAATTTATTACTATAAGGAAGATGAAAGAAGTCGCAGATTTTTGCATATAAGTATCCTCTATTTAAAATTGCAAAGATACCTCAATGGATTTTTTATATAAGTTTATTTATTATCTTTTGATAAATTTTGTAATAAAATTATTTTAACAAAAGCATTTTCTTCTGGAAAGTGTGCTGATTTTTCTGCTCATCAGTCGCCAACAACCGATACACATACACTCCGCTAGCCAGCCGACGAGCATCCATGATAGTTTGATGAGGACCTGCCTCCTGCTGTTCATTTATCAGGTTTGCCACTTCTCTCCCCAGCTCATCATATACTTTCAAAGACACAAAAAATCGTGTTCCTACTGCTGGCAACTGATATTCGATCACTGTCGTTGAATTAAAAGGATTCGGATAGTTTTGTTGAAGTTGATAATCTGAGGTATCTTGGTCGTGGGCATTCACATTCGTAAATTTAATATAGTTTAAATTAAACCCGCTTGATAAAAAAGAGATTCCAAATAGATGCGATCCTGCGGTAAATTGGTACTGTCCGGCACTAAATGAACTCCACGTTTGCAATCCGCTTGTAGATGGAAGAGTCAGAATACCTGAATCATAGTTTCCATCCATAAATAATCTGAGCATACTTCCTGCCGCATTCGCTGTATATCTTACACTCATATCATAAGTTGCTGTTTCAGAAGCATTCACTGTAAAGGTTAGAAATTCACCATTATTTATATCGTCAACATCGTACCCATTCGTTGGAAAGTCAGAACAAGTTTCAATATCTACTCCATCATTTCTATACTGTCCGCCAGTATTCCAAGCACTCCCACCGCTGTTTCCACTAATATTCTGAAAATCTTTATCGCCATAAGCAAAACCATTCTTTCCCATATCATACTCGGTAGCAAAAACATATCCAGGAATATTGAGATTTGCAAACGGAACTGTCGCTGTTGTAAAGGGCTGCCGTATTATTGCATCAATGACATCACGACGAACCGCACATGAATCGATATTCAAATTCATAGCTTGACTATTCAAGGCATCCATTGCATCCTGAACACTCGGCTGCGGAACCTGATTATTCCAATATCGAAGAATATTATTATACCCTGCCGACATCGGGGATGAAAGTAATACTGCAGTAGATTCAATTTTCTTATGCGGCCACCAAGACCAGCCAATTTTATTCGCTTCAAATAGTGCAATACAATCGGCGAACCATTGGTTTGAATTCTCTCCTGCCTCACCGCACCAGAGTGGGACATTGTTGTTAGTTCTTAGACTTAGATATGTATTAATAGAACTCGTATTATTCGGGTTCCAGTACTTATGAAAACTATAAACCATGTTGGTATCCCAGGGTGGTGTCAACCCTGCGAAATCATTTGCCCATTGATTTCCTTCGATGAAAATGATATGGTTCTTATCAACTGTTCGGATAGAATCTGTGATTTGTTTGTATAAAGCTCGCAATGGCTGGTTTGCAGGTGTAGTCCCGAATGTCCATACAGTTTCGTTCAATAAATCGTATCCACCAATCCATTGCTTATCAGAATAGCGTCTTGCAAGTTCCTTCCACAATGCCACTGTTTGTTGTTTATATACTGTACTCTCCCATAACGACGGATAGCCACTATAGTCGCTGATGTTGGCGCTGTTCTGGCCGCCCGGCGCGCAATGTAAATCTAAAATAAGATATATATGATTTGCTTCACACCAATTGAGCAGACTGTCTATTATTGCAAAACCCGCTTCAAGAAAAACACCTGACTGTCCTTTAGGTGTCAGTAATTCATAATGCATTGGTAATCGAATGGAATTGAACCCCCATCTTGCAATAGAATCAATATCTTTTCGAGTCACATAGTTCTGTCGATAAGATTGAAAAAACTGATCCGAATTTGTTTGACCTACTAACGCTACAATTTTATTTCGAATTTCTGTTGGGGAGTTTGCAAATCCTGAGGTGTGAAGCATATATCCTTCAGGAACGAGCCAGCCCCCAAGCCCAATCCCTCGGAGAATCATTTCGTCTCCATTGCCCTTCATTATCTTCGTTCCGGATGTATGGAGATATCCTTGAGCAATGAGAATTTCGTTTGCAGCACAAATGCTAATGATCAAAAAGAATATCAACTTTACAGGTTGAATCAATATTCGATTGTAGTTTGATGAGTTTATCATTCGATCTTTATAGGTCAAGTTTTGGAGCTACTTGATGAGAATCATTCGCCTGCTTTGCCGTTGCGTTCCAGATACCAACTCTGCAACATAGATGCCGCTCGGAAGACCTGATGCATCAAAGCTCACCTGATAAAGTTTTCCGGGATTTGCAATTTGATCAAAAAGGTTCACAACCTTTTGACCGAGTACATTGAATACATTCAATGTCGTACGCATTCTTTGTGCAAGTGTGAATTCAATAATTGTACTGGGATTAAACGGATTAGGATAGTTGTTGAAGAGAGAAAATTCCTTTGGTGGTATTATGTTATCGAGAGAGTTTATTCCGTTAGAATCGGACCCGTGTACTTCGATCTCCCAAAGCGAATATCCATATTGTGTCGCACGTTGGATGCCAAGCATCTGCACATACCGGGCATCTGCCCCAACAGAAATCTTTTCTGTTCCCCCCATGCCGTTCGTCTTATATGAAATAAATGTCCAGTTTGAAGAGTCAATTGAAGCCTTGAGGTAATATACTTTCGCATACGCAGTTTCCCAATAGAGCGTAACGTCATCAATGTGATAAATAGAACCAAGATCAACGATGATCGATTGTGGATCACTGAACGCAGATGACCAGCGCGTTCCCATATCACCATCTACAGCATAAGGTCCGTCTAATCCGGAGTTCTCCATAGAAGTGACTCTTACAGATTTATTCAGTGCAAGATTGGGCGGTGGTGGAGGAGGTTGCAGATAGACAGTCAATTGAGTCGAAAGAGAATTATTTGTCTCTACACATTCATCTACAGTATTATCAGGATCGACTGTGGCGCCAACATTATAATTTCCAACCTCACCTGATGTCCAAGTATTAGTTTCACCAGGACCTGTATTGCCGCAAATTAAAGCCATGCCACCTGCCGGAATCGAACTTGTAAAATTATCTGACCAGCATACTTGTTGGCCATTCACATTGAAAGAAACCTTCACTTGAGAGCCAGCAGTTGTCGCTGCTGTTCCTTGGTTCTTCACCGTTGCCAGAAAAATTACTTTTTGTCCAGGAAATGGATATGGCGGTACCATTTTGATGTTTGTGATTAGCAAATCTGGTTTTTGGGGGCCCGATGATACATTGAAATTGCCGGAGACGGGAAGATTATCTGACGAACCTCCAATTCGAACCGTGTATTGCCCTGGCTCAACTTCGTACGTATTGGTCGTTTCATTGAAATAATAGAGTTCATCTGCCGTTAAAGTGAACGTTACGGTCACTGTCTGTCCCGGATTGATTGCAACGCGCTTGAATCCTTTTAATTGCTTCACAGGCATCGGTACAGATGATAATGTATCAGTGACATAGAGTTGTACCACTTCCTCGCCTGTTCGTGGTCCCGTATTACTAACATCAACGCTGATATCCACCGGTTGACCTGGAGTAACAGAAGAAGGAACAATCAAATTAGTATAGGAGAATGTTGTATAACTCAATCCAAGACCAAATGCATATTGAGGTGTGTATCCCATTTTATCAAACCAACGATATCCTCGTCCGTAGCCCGTGTTCAAATTGTCATTTTGCAGCCAAGGCGGCAATTGAGTGTCGCTCTTTGGCATAGTAACAGGAAGCTTGCCGCCAGGATTGTAATCACCGAACAATACATCGGCGAGTGCGTTCCCTCCTTCCTGTCCCGGATAGAAGGCATACACCAATCCTTTGATATTATCGATGCATCGGGAAACACCGCAAACTCCGCCACTGAAAAGAACAACAATGATATTCTTATTTGCCGCTGCTAATGCGTTGATCAAATCCTGTTGTTTGCCGGGCAGTTGAATCGATCCACTGGCTCGATCATGCCCTTCACCTTCCTGACCTCCATCGAGTCCTCCACAGTAGATTACAACATCGGAAGTAGCGGCAATTGTTCGAGCACTCGCAAAGCTATTCGTATCTGTGCTATTAATATCACAACCATTCACAAACTGAACTTTACTAGCACCGATCTTCGTTTCTATTCCTTGCCTTGGAGTGATGGAGTAGAACGGAGTAACATACGCGCTACCGGAACCATCAATTTGCAGTGTCGCCGCACTGGGACCAATGAGCGCTATTTTATTGATGGTGCTTTTATTTAATGGAAGAATATTATCCTGGTTTTTGAGAAGCACAAGCGACTTTCGTCCTGCTTCAAGACAAAGCTGCTGGTGAGCCGTACTATTCACATCGTTAGGATCACCAGGTGGTTGATAGTCGAGCATACCTGCCAATATCTTCGTTCGCAAGACACACCGAACTGCACTATTAATGATCGAATCCGGTACTGTCCCGCTGGCAACAAGCCCCGGTAAATCATTTTTGTAGTTATCGGCTCCCATACAAATGCTGCATCCCGCTTTAATGGCTTTTTCTGAATTCGTAATCGAGCCCCAGTCAGAAACGACATAATATGGGAAACCCCAGTGTGTACGCAAAATGGTTGACAGCACGTTGTAATTCTCTGCGCAATATTGGCTATTGATAAGATTGTAAGCGTTCATCACACACATTGCACCGCCTTGCTGTACAGCCGTTCGGAATGCCAACCCTGCATCCTCGTGTAATATTCTTTGATTCGCTGTAATATTGTTTGATGTTCGCCCATTCTCCCGATGATTGGCGTTATAATGCTTCACTGTTGCAATACACGGTGTGGATTGTATTCCTTTGACTACTGCTGTTGTAGTCTGAGCACAGAGATAGTAATCTTCGCCACCTGTTTCCGGACTACGCCCATTACGTGGATCTCGATCTATATCTAGACAGGGTCCAAGAGCTTGGTGCTTGCTTTTCCCCCGGAATTCTTTTCCCATCGCCTCTCCAATGCGATAAGCAAGTTCTATATCCCACATCGACGCCATCCCAATACCAACAGGAAAACTTGTCGCATTACCACTGCGGACACCATGAGGTCCATCCGACATGATAAATCCTGGAATACCCAGCCTGGTGTTGTTGGCGGTATTAAAGTTCCCCTGCTGACAGAGTTGCAATATCTTTTCACTCATCGTCATCTTACTAATCAGCGTGTCGATACGTGCTTCGATAGTTTGTGCGCTCAATCTATAGGAGCATAGAGCAAACAGCATTCCAAAAAACAGGCACATCATGAATGCTTTATTTATGAGGCTCCTTATATTCATTACCAAATTCCTTTGTAAATAATATACACAACATTTTATTTATTTGTTCTACTCCCCAACGCTTTGGTGTATCCTTCGTTCAACAGGCAGTTTTTAAATTGACAAAGACGAATGAATTCATCAAGAGCTGTACGAACACTATCAATGGATGGACAGATAGTACGTAAGCTTGCATAACCTGTACGGGGACTCTTCGCAAATTGTACTAACAAGTTCCAATGCGCGGGACGATCGAACGTAACCATGCATTGTTGTGATTCCATCTTTTTATATGGCCAGAAACACCACCCAATATTATTTCGTTCCTGAAGTCGACGCCAACTTGCGATCCATGCATTAGTGTTTTCGCCCGATTCTCCCATCCATAGCGGCACATTATAAATGTTGTGAAAGTTAATATATTCCTGTACTGTCGCCTGTGTTGTATCGCACCAATACCTGTGAAAAGTGTAAACAACTTTTTTATCGAACGGTGGGCCAAAAACACTGAAATTTGTATTCCACTGAGCACCGCCAAGAAAAACAATATGATTTTTGTCAACCTCGCGAATCGCAGAAACAACTCGTTTGTAGAATGGTTCAAGCAATGGATTCAATTTCTTCTGATCAAAAAAAACTGCGATAGGCTCGTTAAGTAAGTCATAGCCTATAATGGCAGATTCATCTTTGTATCTTTCGGCAATTTTTTTCCAGAGTTGAATCGCGCGCTCTTGGCTTTCAGGATTTTCAAAAAGAAAAGGATATCCCCAGCTATCATCAATATTGTCACCGGTCTGTCCCCCAGGTGCACAATGCATATCGAGAACAACCCATATACCTGCTTCTTTACACCAACGAATCACACGATCGAGCAGTTCGAATCCCGGACCGACCCAGAGGTCCGGATATTCTTCAATAGTAAAAAGCCTCCAATTGAATGGAATACGTACAGAATTCAATCCCACTTTTTTGATGTACTCTATATCATCGCGTGTAATATAGTTGTCGCGGTACTTTTTCCAAAACATTCGCGCCTCATCTGCTCCGACTAGTTCACACAAAACATTATTGATCAATCGAGGAGATGTGGCCGAATCGAACTTGAACATATACCCTTCTGGCACAAGCCAGTTTCCGAGGTTGATACCTCGAAGAAGAATCGGTGTTCCATCCGGCATTACAATCTCTTTTCCTTTGGTTCCCACAAACGTAGATTGTTGGGCAAATCCAAAATTGGAAAAGAAAAAAATGAACAGCAGATATTTCAATCCGGTTCTTAGCACACGGTGAGTATATCCATAAACAAGCTACTTCAATTCAATGATTTCTGAGAGCCGGATGTCTTTCGATGAGCTGCCAATCTGAACGGCATATTTTCCCGGCTCAACAATCCATTCCTTTTTTTCCACGTTATAGTAGGAAAATGCATTCTTGTCTAAACTGAAATGAACATTCTTTGTCTCGCCTGGCTTGAGAGGAACCTTAAAGAATGCCTTTAATTCTTTCACCGGTCTATCAACAGTCGATTTGATATTGTGCACATAGACTTGAATAACTTCTGCGCCATCGCACTTGCCTGTATTGGAGACATTTAATGATCCTTTGATTTCTGGTTGTGTTACATTGGCAGATGTTTCTGTCTTCAGGTCTTTATATTCGAATGTCGTATAAGACAAACCATAGCCAAATGAGAAAAGCGGTTCAATGTTTTTCTTATCGAAATGTCTATAGCCAACATATATACCATCGGAATATTCCGTTACACTATCTTTTGCTTTGTAGGTTCCAAAGGCAGAACAATCTTCCCAGCGCTTCGGGAATGTCATCGGCAATTTCCCTGATGGATTATACGAACCTGAGAGCACTTCCGAGACGGCATAACTCATCTCCTGTCCACCGAACCATGCTTGTACGACAGCCTTGACGCTTCCAAGCCAGCGATCCATGAAAACAGGTGAACCCGTATTGAGAACAACAATTGTGTTCTTATTCACCTTCGCAACTTCTTCAATCAGCCCGTCTTGATTCCGTGGCAGAACCAAATTGTCTCTATCGATGCCTTCCGATTCTATATTAGGAGCGTCTCCCATAAAGAGGATTGCAGCATCAGAATTCTTTGCAGCAGCTAATGCTGATTTCATCGGATCGTAGTCCGATGTCAACCATCCAAGTTTTAAAATTGCACTGCCACGATGTTGATAATATTCAATCTTAATCTTGTATTCTTTGGACGCTTCAAATTTCACTCTAACACTACTTGGTTCCGGTGCATGATCATTCCAATAATCAATTAATAACGTATCGTCCACCCAGAGACGAACGCCATCGTCACTAATGGTTTCTAAAAGATAGGTATTGGTTTCCGGAGCCTTTAACTTTCCAGTCCATCGTACAGAGAAATCATTATGAGGAAATCCTGCGTTCAATCCTGAATTGCCAAAATCAAAATTTATCATTGTATCAATCCGAACGAAGGCTGGTTTTCCCTTTAATTCCATATTCTTAAAATATTCTCCAACTAAACCTGGCTCCCCTTTGTTCGTTACAAGATATTTTGATTCGATAGGCAAGCCTTCACCTCCGAGCTGTAATCCTAAAGCATAATTGATTTTGATCTTATCGCCAAATTGTTTTTTCAAAATTTCCAAAGGACTCGGGGCTTCTAATGGATCAACCTGCGAACTTCCTCCGCCGCCAGTTCTGCAGATCGCCGCATTAGGACCAATAATAGCGATTGATTTGAGTTTCGAAAAATCTAACGGTAGGATATTTTCTTTATTCTGTAACAGAACAATCCCCTCTTTCGCTGCTTCGAATGCTGCCTTGCGATTGTCTAAAGAGCCGATCAAACTTTCGTCTTTTAAGCTCGGCTTTTCAAAAAGTCCTAGTGTAAAGATGACACGTAATATTCGTCGCACTTTGTCATCAATCGTGGTCTCTTTTACCACCCCATTCTTCAACGGATTTGCTAACGTACTATTATTTAAAAATTCACCCGTTGGCATTTCAAGATCCATACCGCCATTGGCAGTAGGAACCGTGCTATGCACGGCACCCCAATCGGACATGACCAGCCATTTAAATCCCCATTCTTTTTTTAGCTTATCAATCAGAAGAGCATCATTTTCACTTGCATGGTGACCATTGACTTTGTTATAGGAATTCATCACACACAGAACATTTGCTTCCTGCACAGCAGCTTTAAATGCAGGAAAGTAAATTTCATTCAAGGCCCGTTCATTAACTTTTGTATCAACAAACATACGTTCATATTCCTGGTTATTGCAGGCAAAGTGTTTGACAGTCGCCGCTACGCCTTCGCTTTGAACTCCTTTAATATAATCGACTGCCATGCGACTCGTCAAACATGGATCTTCACCATAGCTTTCGAAATTTCTTCCCCCTTGCGGGATACGTGCAATATTCACACACGGCCCAAGAATGACATGCCGGTCATGTCCCTTCACCTCGCGTCCAATTGCAGCGCCAACATTATATGCAAGCGCCGGATTCCAAGTAGCTCCGATACAAATTCCTGAAGGAAAAGCTGTGGATTTTTCCCCTCTTACGCCGAGTGGTCCGTCCGTCATCCGTAATTCGGGAATACCTAATCGCTCTATCGGCTTCGTCGCAAAACCTGTTCCGCCCAACAAATTAATCTTTTCTTCGATTGTCATTCTGCCAAGAAGATCGTTCACACGTTCTTCTACCGATAAATCTTTATTCCGAAACTTCTCCGGCTGTGCCATTCCGCATGTGGGAAGAATTGAAAGTAAGAGAGCAATGGATAAAATCGAATGAATTTTCATGATGTTTATTCCTATGGAATTACTTTTATTGATTGTTCATATTCCTTAATCCATTCCCACTGCTGCATTAGAAGAGGGACGGCAGTCATCATTCCTCCGAAACCCATAAAACGCTGTGTAAACATTTGGATTATCGATGGTTTGACCAATTTCAGTTTTTTATAATCAATACTTACTTGTTGTTCAAGGGCGAGTTTTGCAATAAAGCGATCGGTTGCCTGCTTCTGCTTCTCATTCAACAATCGCTTTCTTATGTTCTGGCAAAGTGTATCAAAGCCGACGATTGCTTCCTTTGTGCGCCTTTTGCCGAGGACAGTGAAGAGTGAATAACCCTCTTCCAATTTGACGGGACCGACGAGTGTTCCTGTATCTGAGAGCAACGCACGAAAACCGATTTCAGGATGTCGAAGAACTCCAAAATAACCAGACTCACCCCCATTCTTCACCCATTCCGCACGTATAGAATATTGAGGTACCATCTCGGCAAGATTTTTCCTGTGTCGAATTTCGTTAAGTATCCTCGTCGCATCTTCCAGTTTAGAGGTCAGAATTTCACGAACATTGACTTCATAGTATCGGCCAAAAATTTCTTTGGTCTTGAGAAGATATTCGACGATATCTTCGTTCGTAACTTTGACACTATCGCGTACATTACTATAGAGCTGGATGGCAGCCCAATAGTTGGTCCACAATTTCATATCGCGTTGCACCGCCGTGGAATTCTGGAGGAGTTGTTTGCGACCTTCACGCGCAAGCAACTCATTCCCGACCAAATGTTTTACTTCCTCATTCAACTCCATTTTGAATGAAAATCCATCCAAAGATTTTGAAATAAAGTTTTCGTAGCGAAACATTTCGAGTAGTTTTCCAAGCGACATGCTATCGCCCGTGATGGTAATGAAAGTTGCATCAAGATAAGGCTTCAGCCGATCGATGATAACGTCCACCATTTCCGACGTAATCATATACCCACCTTTTCTCTGATAATATTTTGGATCAATTTCTTTCCGCAACTCAATAATAGAATTTGCAAGTGCATTGAAAATATTGGAATCAGCTGTTGCATTCTTCGACGAAAGTACTGCAAGCAAATAATGTTCACCTATATCCTGTTCGCGTTGCTCTTTCAAGGTTTTCTCAACTCTGCGACTGCGTTCATCCAATGTCATCTTTGCTGACTCGGGATTCGTAACCTTATCGAGCAGATAAAGCACAGACCAACCGAGATTTTGAGAATAGAATGGTTTAGAAACTCTGGAGTTACCGATAGAATAGGCAGCATTTTCGTATGCTGAATCCGGTCCTCCAAAAAGAATATTGATAGTATCGGTTTCTGTGAATAAGCCTTTTGGCAATCCTTGAAAAATATTCTTTGTTTTATTCCTGCGAAGGTGTTTTACAAGAGCCTTGCCGTCATTTTCCGAGCGAACAAGAAACGCAACAACTTTGAGCTTCCATTCCAAGCGGTGTATCCCTGCGATTACTTCTTCCGCGGTCGGCTTTGCATTTGCTTCAACTTCGCGTTTGAACAGTTCATCACGGACAAAGAGGTTTTCTAATCCCTCACGCATGCGCGAGATTGTCGAATTCTCTGCCAAATTGAGACGATGCGCTTCATTGGCAAGAACCTTTTCAGCAATTAAACCAAGCAGCGCTCTCACTTTGGCTGAGTCCGTTTTAGATGGTTTATCTTTATATGGATAGGGCATTAATTCGAGGCGATCGGATAGCTCGCGCACCGTAATCGCGCTCGTGCCAATCCGCGCTATCGTGTCTTGCGGTGAGGTAGTTTGTCCCTGTGACTGGCCAGAAACATGAACAAAAGAAAATACAATAAGAATAATCGTAACTTGGGAAATCAGTTTCATAACAACCTATCTATGAATACAGATTGTAAGTAATGAAAGGATGGGGATACGTAAACTTGAAGGAATTATTTTTGCAATGTGGATGCAGTGGCCTTTTCTCTATTTTCTTTCGTTCCATTAGAAAGCATTCGCATCCAGGAAGGTTTGTTTTTTTTTTCCAGATCGTTCCAAATAAGTGCACTAGCACCTAAAATTGCGGCTTTACCTTCAGCAATTGCTGAGGGAAGTAGTGCCACTTTATTTTTAAAAATACCGAAAAGATTTTCCTCCAAAGCACGTTTGGTCGGTTTAAAAATCAAATCGCCGGCTGCGGCAAGTCCACCCAATAAAATAATTGCTTCGGGGCTCAGATGAGCGACTGAATCTGCTAATTTCATTCCAAGAACTTGTCCGGTAACCTCAAAAGCATCCAATGCCATACGATCACCTCGCACTGCAGCTTCGTATATCATACGTGATGTCAATTGTTCATAGCTAATATTGCGCAACTCACTTGACATCGTCTTTGTGCACATAAGTTCTTGAACAGTTCTTCGGAGCCCAGTTGCAGAAGAATATGCCTCTAAACAACCGCGACGGCCGCATCCACATTCTCTGCCTTTTGGATCTACTATTGTGTGTCCAATCTCTCCTGCAAATCCATCTGAACCAAGAATCAGTTCACCATTGGCAACAATCCCACTCCCCAGACCTGTGCCAAGTGTAATCACAATAAAATTCTTCATTCCTTGCGCTGCACCAAACATCATTTCACCGAGCGCTGCAACATTTGCATCGTTGGTTACGGATACTGGCACTTCGAAGAACTTCCCCAACTCTTCTAGAACATTTACATACTCCCAACTAAGATTGGGCGGATTTTCAATCGTTCCCTTGTAATAATTTGCATTCGGCGCTCCGATACCTATTCCTTTGAACTCATATTTTCCTTGCAGGTTCGAAAATAAAATTTTTACCTTCTTTTGCAATCGATCAAAGAATATTTCAGATGATTGATGAGCGTTCGTCAGAATCGAGGAATCTGCGTAACAATTACCCATCCGATCTACGAAGCCGAAGACTGTATTGGTTCCACCAATATCAATGCCGAGTGTGACTTGATTTTTAGTCATAATGCAAGTCTTCTAATATTTCATTATGCTTTTTCAACTTCCATATACGTTGGAATATGCCCCTTCATACCATAGAATGCTATAAACGCATAGCAAAAAATAGGAAGGATAAATGCCATTTGAATTCCAATCTTATCTGCGAGTACACCTTGGAGCAGCGGAACAATCGCCCCGCCGACAATTGCCATGCATAATATTCCTGATCCTTGTCCAGTATGTTTTCCAAGTCCATCAATAGCCAGAGCGAAAATCGTTGGAAACATAATCGAATTAAAGAGGCCGACCGCAAGAATCGTCCACATCGCAATGTGACCTGTGGAAGTCATTGAAATGATAACAAGCGCAATAACCGTAAAAGCGTTAGTCATCAAGACTTTTCCGGGTTTGACATATCTCATAACAAAAGAACCGATAAACCGTCCAACCATCGCACCGCCCCAATAGAAGGAAATGTATCGCCCTGCTTCGGCGACTGACATTGAACCAATTGAAGGTTGACTGATATAATTAACGAGAAAACTTCCGATTGCCACTTCTCCACCTACGTACGTGAAGATAGCTATAGCACCCAGCACCAGGTGGCGATACTTCCATGCACTGTCATGAAGATGGTCCTGGACATTTCCACCATCCAAAGCTGACTTTCCTTCTGATGCTTCAATTTTTGGAAGTTTGAATAAAGCAATAAGTACGGAAATCGCTATGAGTGTTACAGCAAGACCAATGTATGGTGTTTGTACAGATGCTGCCTCTGTAATATGATATGCTTCTACATCTCCCGGACTCATAAAGGAAAGCTCGGCAGATGATTTTATAGTTGTTCCGAGGATCAAGATAGATCCAAATATAGGCGCTATAGTCGTCCCAAGCGAGTTAAACGCCTGTGTTAACGTGAGCCGACTAGATGCAGTTTCCGGTTTTCCAAGAATAGCAACATATGGATTTGCCGCAACTTGCAACATTGCAAAACCAGATGCGAGTACGAACAGCGCGATTAGAAATGTGGTATATGATCGTTCACCTGCAGCCGGATAAAACATGAGACACCCAAAGGCTGCAGTAAGCAATCCAATGATGATTCCATTCTTATATCCTACACGTTCAACCAACCAGCCTGAAGGCATAGACATCACAAAATATGCAGTAAAAAAACAAAATTGAATAAGCATTACTTGTGCGTAGTTTAAATCAAACACAGCTTTTAAGTGCGGGATGATGATATCATTCAAACAGGTAATGAATCCCCATATAAAGAAAAGAGAGGTAAGAACCGTCAGCGCCGGTGTGTAATTCACTCCTTGTTTACCTGTTGACCCGCTCGTCGTGTTATTGTTTGTTATGATACTTGCCATCAATTTCTCCTCTGAATCATTTTACTATTGTTTTTCAAAGTCACAATTGGAGATATAAACACATCAATTCTCTGGATTTCACCTATCCGATTAAAAATTGAAGTACTTAAATGTTCATCAAGAACAAGTTCTCTAATCTCTTTTATATTTCCATCTTTTTGTGTGATGCAAATTTTTTGATCACTTGAAATATAATAAATAATTGGGACTTGACAAAATGTGAATGCTAATGTACCCTTTTTCAAGTTGATACTTTTCTTTATGCCATCGGTATTATAGTAGTGATATAATTTTCGAGCTTTCAAAAATTCATTTTTTCTCAAAAGAATTGGCTTGAAAGCAATCTTGCCATTATTTATCAGAACCCCCAATTCAAGAAATCTCGAAATGATATCTTCTTTTACTTGACCACTCATTCCTGGCTGCTGAACCCCAATATGTCCTGGTGAATGAGAATAAGGATCTGTTGGAAATGCTCCATAACTATCGGGTGACTTATGAGCTCCAATACCCTCACGAATTTCATGATAATGATCCGCCAGACGCTTCTTCATTGCAGCAGTTTCGTCGTTCTTTTCTGCTCGAGTAATAACTTCTGCAACAGCAAGCAGCAGTTTAGAAACCATATGCCAGTAAATGCAACCCAATCCCTCATATTTATAAAATGTTCCTGAACGTCCGGTAAATGATTGATGATCAAACAGACGTTCATAGATATCTAGAATAAATTCCTTTTCTTTCTGCAGTAGAGATTGATATTCGCTAACTTGTAACCCTTCGAGGGCAGTCTTTAAAATGTCAGCATTCCGGAAATTGCTATGGAAGTGTATCCCGCCTTTTAGATCAGAAAGAACGATCTGCCTATTTCCATTCTCAATAAGTTTCTTCAATAGGGCGGATTTCTCGAATTCTTCCTTTGGAATAATATTCTTTTCCATGAAGCGGGGCAATTGTCGATCCGGATATAACAAGTAACTCGATTGATCTTTTCGATATAAAGAGCTTGCTCGCAGTGCATCCAACACTTCTACAGAATCTGCTGCAGAGAGATAACCAGAGCTTAGAACTGCCACCTGCCCTTCGAGCATTTCATACAAGTGACGGATAGAGATTCCATCTCCATTTTCAACTTTCATCAGGTTGTACGCATGATAGAGGTTATCTTTACGCTTGTTTGCTTCGATAGTATGGTCGATATGCCTGAGAGACAACTCAAAGAACTCTTTTAATGCTGCACTTGTAATCTTTTTCTTTCTTTCAGAAAGACCTTTCGAGTAAATTTTATTTCGATATTCATTTCCGGCTTTGCCAAGTTTATCAAGAATGATTTTTCGATCTTTATCGGAAATCGATCCATTCAGTAATATCAAATGCGTTTTGAATATTTCAGTAATCGAGACAAACAACTCTGCTACTTCTTCTGATACTTGAACCTCCGATATTTTCGAAGATTGGATTAGTTCGCGGAATAACGTCAAATATCTTCGGAGATAGTAGAGGGTAACCATCGAAACTCCTGAACCCACCAAGGCATTGTTAGCATCGTTCCAATCCGGACGTTGTGTATTCATCCAAATACCGGCCTCAGGAATAAAATTAGAGAGCTTCGCTAAAATTGAGACAAGAAATTTTTCGGTTAAATTGGCATGAATGATCTCTCCATGCTGGTTCGCAAGAAATTTTCCATCAGTTCCCATCCGTTCCACACGTTTTTCAATCTCTCGTTCTAATGCCATATCAAAGTCAATTGTTTTACAAGGATCTTTGAGTAAATCAACATATGGTTTTATTCGATACGGGACATTAGCATAAGCAAAGATATCCTTTACCAGGAATTCTTGAATCTTCCCAGGATGGTAACGAGCCGAGATTTCTAACAACTTAACTAGATAAATGACTTGATGGTCCCCCCAATATCCGATGTATGACCAGGCATCATGCGGATCGAGCACTTCCCAATCAAAACCATCTCGCGTTACTCTGTACGGATTATATCCATCAGCAGTTGACGCATTGACAAACTTCGTCATCATCCCCTCAACATAGCCAGGGAAACTCAATGCTAATGCTTCCCAATTTTGGAAAATATCCCGCCAGTTACCCTGATAGTTCAACACTTTTTTCCCATGCTCATCTTTAATTTCTATCGAGAAGATATTCCATGGACGACTTGGATCACCATGGCGCCGACTGAATGTGAGCGGCAGGTACTCATAACACAATTTTTCCAGATCAACTGAATTGAGCGCAAGTATCTTCGACAGTAAATCGGAATGAAATATCTTTTCCGGAAGAGTCTGCAGAAAGCCGTTGTATATTTCGGCTACATGTTTATTAGCGGTTTTGATAAAGGAGATAAAGTCTTCTCTATCAACCCAATAATCGTTATCGAAAAAACCACCACGCATAACATTAAACAACGTATTCGAAAAATGGCGGGAACAGATCAGCATATCTTCTGTGACTTGAAGACCATCAGCACTGGCGACATTCTTCACAAGATTATCGGTGCCTTGTGCAATATCATCCATAAGCTGTTTCTGAATATTTTTACCTTTTTTAATCAATTCAGATAGAGTGGCAACATCAGAAGAATCTTGATTGACATCGGCGACAATGAACCATTCCTTCTCTTCATTTTTATTTAAAGAAAATTCGGTATTAACAAAATAAGCCCCCCGTGAAGCTCTGATATCGGTTTCCTGTTTAATGTGCATTCCTTTTTTGAATGCATCCAACTGCAGTGATGAGACAAGCTTTTTTGATTTCTTGATACCAACCGACCAGACAGTTGTTGCTTTCAAAGCCTCGCTTGGCTCGGCTCGGTCTACTGGAATCGAGCTGAGTATAAAAAGCCCCAGCCCGGAATCAGTTTGCAATTCGTTTTTTTTGTAACCATCAACGAGCGTACTATATTCCAATTGGAATCTTCGATTTAATCCAGAAGGAAGCAGGTTTTGTATCCCATCCAAGATTTTTATTTTAATCGGTCCCAGATTATGGTTCACAATTTGGGATCGTTTGATGAAGCCGTACTTCTCGCTGTTGAACCATGCATATCGAAATGAAACATGTAAGTCTCGATTGATTTCTTCATAGATCAATTTATTGCCATAGACATTTTTGTATAAATTTCTTTCTTTTCGATAGATGCCATCATAGACTTGCGAGAAGGGTTCCCATAAAAATGTTTTCGTACCCTTAGTAAGAAAGATGATGCTTTTACTGCCGGTGTTCTCTTTCGAATCATGGATTCTATCATCCGTATAGTAGGGGAAGAGAGCGATGTCTGGGTTTTTACGGCCTGCGGTTAGTCCTCCATTGCTTGAGATAAACATCCAATGATCCGACGAACTAACAATGCTCATGAAAAACGGGGGCATTTGATCATAGTTGGCAATTTTATAAAATTGCTCTCCCTGAATGTTAACATAGTCGCCTACAACTTTGCGTTGTTCAACTTTCAGATCAGCTTTTCCAACAAGAATAGATTTTCGCTTCATATCAAATTCCTATACATCACATTCTCATTAGCCACTCGAATGAGGAGAGATACAATCCATTACTTCTTATCATCATAACTTGGAGATGTTGGCTCACTTGTTATAAGTTCCGGATACCACTGTTGCATTGCTAGCTTCGCTTTCCGTTTAACAGAAAATAGACCCCAATGTCCTTCTGTTCCTTCACCTTTCCATGGCTCATCAAATGCCTCAAAGAAGAATACTGTGATTTTGTTCTTTTGCGCCCATGAGGTGAGTGCTTCGAAGTAAAGCTTTTGTTTTTTTTCATCTCCTGCTCTCGGTGCATGCAGATTACCAACTGTGAAGGTTGCCCATCCGGCTTCGCCAATGACGATGCGCTTTCCCGGTAAAGCTGCTTTCACCATATCGTACAATCTCACGGTGACAGCAAATCCACTGTCGATATCATGTTTTCCCCACATGGGATACATGTGCGTGGCGACAAAATCAACTTCATCTGCCAGCTTCGATCCATTCTTAATCCAGAACATGAAATCATCATCTACTGTCACGGGAACATGAACTGCGGATTTGACCTGTTTGACATACTCGATCACTTTGGCTACGGGCACTTTGTGATTAGACCAATCAACCAGAATCTCGTTGCCAACACTCACCGCGATAACAACATCCCCGTACTCGTTAGCAAGGCGGATGCACTCTGCGATTTGCTTGGCATTGCTTGCCTCATTTCCAGGCTCGGCACTAAGCCATGCCCCCAGCATCACGTGAAGATGAATTTTCTCCCGTCGAATTACTTCCAAAATATCTCTACTGTGTCGATCGGAACCGTACGTCCGAATCAGCGTACAATGTTTTTCCAAAATCTTAAAATCTTCAAGAATTTGTGCGTGGGAGGGATATTTACTGGAATCAGGGTGCTGGCCTTCTCGGTATCCGGAGTAGCAGATTGCATTACCGAACCATTTTTGTTGTGTCAAGTCAATTTTTTCATCATTCTTTTGACCTACTAGAATAGCCGGAAAACAAATTAGAGCCGCTAAAGAATAATTAAGGATCATTTTCGTTTTCATTATTCTTACCTCTATATTTATTCTTTTTTTCTGGCAGATAGATCTTCTTCAATTTTTACCATCATTTTTTCATCTAATACATAAAACCACATAGCCGCTGCCGCTAAGAAACCACCGACAGCAGGAATAATACTCATCATCAAACGAATACCGTCTTGTGCCCCTTCGGTTTGCACGACATTTGCGATAAAGCCGAAATATGCCAATAACCATCCGGTGAAAGCACCGCCAATAGCCCAACCTAATTTTTGAGCAAACGTTGCGGCTGAAAAAACCAGACCTGTCGCTCTCCTGCCCGATTTCCATTCCGAATAATCCGCGGTATCGGCGTACATTGCCCAAATCAAAGGAGCTGTCGGCCCCAAAATAAATGAAATGAGAATATGGGAAGCGAAAATGAGTATAATGCTTTCCTTCGGTATGAAATAGAATGAGACTGTGAGAATGCTGACAACCAACCACAAGATCATATAGAGAGTACGTTTCCCAAGCAACTTCGTTAAATACTTCGTGACCATAACCCCTGCGATGGCGGCAATAGTACCACTTACCATAAAAGCGGAAGTTAAAATTTCATTGCCTACATAGTATTTGAAATAGTATATGATCGATCCAGAACGAATAGAATTGTATGAAAGGGCAAATATCCCAATGAAGAACAGGGCTATCCACGGCCGATTGTGAAGAAGGTCTCGCAGATCGCTCTTGATTGAAGATTTTTGATCTTTCGGTGGATGAACTCTTTCACGAGTATTTAAAAACGTAACAATAAACAATATAACAGCTACAATAGAAAACACGACCATTGTCATTTGGAATCCAGTCGCCTGATTTCCTTTTCCAAAATATTGTACCAGTGGAAGAGTTGTACCTTGGACAATGAATATCGCAACAAAGGCGAGAACAAATCTATATGAAGAGACACTTGTTCTTTCTAACGAATTTGGTGTAAGAACTCCCATTAACGCCGAATAAGGAGTGTTGATTGCCGTATATGCCGCCATCATAAGTGTGCTTGTGATATACGCATAAATTATTTTCCCGCTCAAACTGAGATTGGGAGTTGTAAAAGTGAGCACACCAATGATACCGATTGGCAGTGCCATCCACAGAAGATACGGTCGAAATTTTCCCCACTTTGTATTGGTTCTATCAGCGATCACGCCCATGATCGGATCAATACCCGTATCCCAGATTCTTGTTACGAGCAACATCGTTCCTGCTACTGCAGCAGAAATACCAAATACATCAGTATAGAAAAACAGGATAAAACTCATGAACATCTGCCAATAGAAGTTCGATGCCGTATCCCCAAGTCCATAACCGATTTTTTCTTTTACAGTAAGTTTTTGCGAATCATTGTCCATTATATTCTCCAGCTAAAGAGTGGTGAGAAACATTTTTTCTTTTTTCCTAATACCTTATGCGTTTGTTTGTACAGTTATTTATCGAAGTTATTCGATGATTAATGTCTGAAGAGCATTACCCTCGATTTTTGTAGAAACAGTTTTATTTCCAATGAGAATGGTATAATTAACAAGATCTTCTTTTTGATTGAGAAGAGCAATTGCAATCGTACCGTCGGGATTTTTACATGATGTAATCATGAGATCTTTTAATTCTGATGAAACACCTATTCTATAAGCTCCCGGTCTAAAATATTTGCTAAAATGCTCCATCACATAAAAAAGCGGAGTAAAATAAACTTCATCTGTTTCCGGTTTTGCTATGACTGGTGCAATGCACCAATTCTTAGCATGATTCGGACCACCTTGAGTATTCAGCACTATATTCCAATCAATCCATCCGGCCATCCAACTGTTCAGCCCGCCAATAATATCACGAGCGTAGCGATAGACCGGAACATATTGGGGATGAAGCGGTTTATCTGCTTCTGTCGCATATGTATATCCCCAATCCCTTGCATCCTTTTCCCAATACCATGTATCATCTTGCCAACGCGGAATCTCAGAATCGATGCACCCTTCAGTTTGCAAGATTTGCTTATCCGGAGATTTTTTATGGATATAATTCAATACATCCGGATACCATTCGATAGTGCTACTATACCAATGCACTGCGGTTCCCCAGATATATTTTGCAATCGCAGGATCACCCAGAAGTGTATCTACCCATGGCTTTACATTATCTCGATTGTGATCATAAATTAAAATCTTTGTGGACAAATTATCTTTTTGAAACTGTGGAACAAGATGGTTCTTGACAAAGTCTCTCGTGCTCACTGGAGTAAAGATCATCGACTCCCACTGTCCGCTATTGTTTTCCGGTTCGTTTTCTACCGTTATTGCCCAGATGTTTATTCCCTGTTTCGCGTATTCATACAAATACTTACTAAAGTATAAAGCCCAAGTCGAATAATATTCAGGAAGTAAAGATCCATTATTCCAGGCATGATTATCCTTCATCCATGGTGGAGCAGTCCAGGGCGATGCAAGAATTTTAAAATTGGCTCCTTTACATTTCATAGCATCCTTAATTAACGGGATAATATCTTCCATATCCCGCGCTATGCTAAAATCTTTTAATTCTTTATCACCCGGTGTATTAGCATATGCGTAATTCAGTGTTGAAAAATCGCAGCTATTGATATGCGTCCTCGTAAGCGTGTACCCCGCTTTGTCAGAACGAAAATATGCGTCAATAACCTCTTTTCTTTTTGGGGGACTCAGTTTGTTGAGTACGGATGCCGAGGATTGTGTGAATGCGCCGCCAAATCCTTCGAGCTGTTGATACATGGTGTCAGGCGATACAATGATCATCGGAAATGTATTATTCTTTGATGTGGACAATTTAAGAGTTTCCTTGAGTGTGACTTTGTCGCCACTTTTAGAGCTTTGATACACCTTTGCTGTTTTATAATCCTTCATATTGTCATTCTGACCATACGCAGTCATTACGAGTAAACACCAGACCATAACGATAATTGTTGTTTTCATTGGACATTCTCATTTTAACTAATGAAATTTTTCTATCACTGATCAGACTGATCCTTCGAAAGCATTGACAAAATCGCGATTTACATGGTTCACCTGCCAAGGAGAGTTATCATACTAAGTACATCGTCGATAGAGCGACCGAAGATCTCGAAGTAGATTTCATTCCATAAATTATCGGGATCATACTATGTAAAAAATGATGCGAACGTTCTTTCCTTGCCCGTTATTTACCTCCGAACCTCAAACTGCTGCAGAGATATACGGCTTCTGTCATTCGCTCGGTATGAGAATATCGATCGACCATATATGATATAAAGAATTGTCTCTTTAATAACTCCCGGTGCATATTCCGAACTTTAGTTTCTTTGTTCTAAATAATATGTGCATCATTATGTTGACTTTTAAAAATTTACACCAAAAGAAATTTTCTGCACATATTTAAGGCGTCCAAAATCCTGATACGCATAATCGACTGCAAATTGCATGTTACCAATCAGAAATTGTTTCACGCCCACACCGAGTGTTAATCCTTCTTCTGAATCTTTTTGAAACAACGATTTCATTCCAGCCCTTAGATACAGATAATCATAAAACACATACTCGCCTCCTACATTCACGCATTCGTAATTATCGTTCGGATGCATTGCATCAGCTGCGAGTGTCATTTTCCCTAAGGAGCCAATCGGAACATCATAGGAAACACCAACTCGGAAATTCATCGGTAAATCCCAAGCATCCGTTGCCAGATATGCCGGTATATTAGCGTTATTGGCTTGCGTTGACAAATCAGGATCATAAGGAACCAATGCACTTTCACCTTCTATTTGCATCTTTGAGCCGAAGTTGGATATTGACATTCCAAGCATGACACCCTTGAAGGGCGTCCGATATTTTACGCCCATGTCAAGCGCAATAGCATTTGCACTCATTTTCCAGATTTGTTGATAGATGATCTTCGGAGTAAAACCGATCGAAAACGCATCAGTCAATTTCAACGCATATGTCAAGCCAACACAAAGGTCGGTAACACCGAAAACTTCACCTGTTCCATCCTGTTGGTCTACTGTGGTTACCTTCATGTCACCATAGTTAGAAACCGTAACATTCAAACCAAGCGCACCGTACGAACCGAGAGATGTCGTAGCGCCAATGTACTGATATTGAAGGTCAGCAATCCAACTTGTGTGATCAACGAGTACTTGGATTCCCTGCAAATCAGCTATACCCGCAGGGTTCCAATACATTGCACTTGGATCGTCCGCAACAGCTACAAAGGCGCCTCCCATACCGAGCGCCCGTGTGCCTTGCGCAATGGAAAGAAATGGTGCTGCTGTAGTACCTCGTTTTGAAACGTCGGTCGATTGCGCATGTACGATTACGCTACAGAGAAAAATCATTATCAGAATATATTCAATTCTCATTTTCATGATGCACCTCACTTTACTACCGCAAATTTGCCGATATACTCACCAATGCCAGGTGCATCGACGTGGAAAATATAAAGACCAAACGCAATATTCATTCCGTCATCCGAGACGAGATTCCAAGCCAGAGAACCATCCGTAGGCGTCGTATCCTTATAGAGTGTCTTCACGAGAGCGCCGGTAATTGTATAAATTCTAACAGTGCATTTCGCCGGCAGTTTCATGAATTGGATGAGACGATCTCCGCGGCCAGTTGTGAAAAGCGTACGAGATTCCCATTTTGCTGTAGATATATATGGATTTGGAACTACTGTAATTTGACTCAACTGATTCTTCGCTGCATCGTTGTCTGTTCGAGAACCAATCGTCTTAAACAAAAAATAATCTCCTGAAAGAAACGGTCTGTATGTTTTTATGGCAAAACGATCTCCTCGTTGTGGTTCTCTGAGCGGCATAAACGGTCTGCCGTAAGATATCTTCCATGCCCAATTGAAATGATTTTTATCTACAAATTGTTCGACAATCCGGATTGTATCTCCTACTGTTAATGTGTGAGAGGTATCCAAATCCTGAATAACGAACTTCGCTGGAACCCAATCGATAGTAGTATCCTTCTTGAAGATGTGGAAATTGACAGGTATTCTCGGGCCAGCAGAAAATCCTCGGCTATATTTTTTAGTATAAAAGGAAAATTCAGAACTATCCACAATTGTGCTATCCCATCGTATTTCATAATCAGCCGGCCACGCAACCCTGAGGTAATCATAATCATCTTGCGTCACCTGAATATTCACATTGCCAGACCCAACAAGCCAGCCTGTGAGGCCTGTATTTAAAACAATTGAATCGTTCAAAACAGATAGAACCATACCATCAAACATTGGTGTGAACCTGCCACTGCCTATGCTTGCAGTATCCGCGCCACGGATCAAAGTGTCCGTGACATTGTTACGTGTCCTATAAATATCAAATGACTGTGTGTGATATTTTGGTATGGGCGCATCAGATTTGAATTGAACTGTATATTGATCACCCTCATGGACTTGCGATGGATTTATAATTGTTACCTTTAGTTTGCCTGTTCCTAAACCCTGAGCTACGTGATCCAGATCTCCGCTTGTTTGCGCCGGCTGAAAACCCGCGACCGGTTTCTGGGGTGTCACAACAGCACAATTGATATCAACGAACTTGACATTCCCTGCATTGTCCTGCATAATGATTTTTGAACATTCTGTTGGCTGCAACGGTTTTCCGTTCGGTGTCGGTCCACCTTTCGAATATGAACAAAGAGCATAATAATACCGAATACCATTTGTGACCGTTGTATCGACAAATGCATGTTGTATACCACTATTCGAACCGCGCCAGAACCGAGCGCCATTGATACCAACGGGATCCGGTCCCGAAATGCTGTCCACGAGATCAAATTGAGCAATCGGCTTATAGTATTTAGGATTACCAAAAGAATCCGTTATTTTTTTATCGTCTTCAAATTCCGGTTCCTGACTTCGGTAGATCGTGTAACCTTCGAAACTTTTAAAATATCCCTGTGCAATATCGCCGTTTTCAAATCCATAGAAGCGATCTGTTGATGATTCTGCGATATTATCCCAAAATAGAGAAACCTTCTGATCGCCCGGAATTGCTGTAAGATGTGGAGTTAGCGGCGGTTTCGTGAATTGGTAGTTCGCGTTATAAATAGCTTGTACCGTTATCAAGTTGAAAACGAGAGCATCTAAATTATCGCCAAAAATAATCGCAACTGAAAATCGTTCCCGTTTTGTCTGTTTCAGCGGGAATGGACCAGAAGCAAACACCATTTGAATATTAGTGCTAACAGCTGCTGTCTCACGGAAGCCGTTATTCATAGCAACCCACATCGTACTATCGTTTTTGACCCATAATCCAGGTCCATTTTGACTTTTATCGCCAAGAGCTCTGATTGTCATGGCGGTCAGTCCTATCATATCCGATTCGCCTTTATCAGTCTCATCAAAGTTCGGTTCGCCATGTGTTGGAATGCCATCAGCTTCTCCTTCATCAGGACCGGTGTATTGAATATCTGTAGGACCAACACCATCCCGGCCAAGGTCATCATTCAAAGGTTCGCCCGGATCCCACCTTCCATTATGATTCACGTCTGCGTAAGTGATCCAATTATGATTATCATCAATATTATTGTCGCGACGCTCGTCAATCAATAAATCTTTATCATTATCGATTCCATCATAAGGATTTCCTGGGCTTTCTAAGTAGGCATACCCAATGTAACCAGTTTTATAGTTGGTTTTACTTGGTACGCCTTGGCCACACGTAGGACACCATGCATAAGTCAAGGCAAGTGATTGTCCCGCCCCACGTGCGCTACTATCATACAGCGCATAATTGGCTCCACCTCCACCTCCACCCACTCCAGGATCTGTATAAAAACCAAAACAGGTCGTATCATAGTTATGATCAGAAATATTCACGATATCATAATGCCAAAAGATGCAATCTTCCGCCAAGACGTGCGACCATTGAAATCCACGTATTTCAACCCGTAGTCCAAGCCCACCTCTATTCGTATCGGAGGCAATCGGGTAATAATAATATGGGGCGCGGATCCACTGTTTGTCTTGTGAATCATCTAAAACAAAAAATGTTTCAAAATCAGCATTCGAAACCCCAAGTCCGAAATAGCCATACCAGTGTCCATCCCAAGCCGACGTGAGGCCAAGCGCAGCAGGCCATTTCGGTGGAAAAGTTGTAGTATCCCTATTCACCGCGGGTCTTGTAGAAGATGGATTTACATAACCGGGAACAGGCTGCATAATCCATTGCACAAGTGAGTTCTTGGGATCCGTATTGACTTCCTCTCGATAGGCGGATTCCAATGGAGTGATGGTCTGACCCCCCGGTGCTGTAATCTTCGATGCAACCAACACCGCGGTTCCATCGAGATATTGTCTTCCTGAACCTTTGGGCCATTCAGCGGATGGGCTCTCTTGATAATATCCGACTTCACCATCATTTCTGTAAACAGTATTAATGCGATTCCCATTCATGACGCCCTCTTTCTTATATTGGGCGTTGCCTTTGGGTTCATCGCGATAAGCTTGAGTCTTTGCGTCAACGAAAGATCCCACAAGCCCCAATCCCGATATCGGCAGCGAATCTGGCGATGTCGGATCATTGCTTGTAACAATAAGCCACCCTGAAACGAGGCCTGAGCGGGTGGGAGTAAATATAATTGTACCAATGGACTGTAACCCCGGTGCAATGGCGAACGCCGCTTGATTTATTGAAAACTCTGGTTGGGTAAAAATAATGCTCGTAATCTTCAACGTGTCAGTCCCGATATTCGCAATCAGTATGGAAGTTGTGTCGAGATTCGAAAGTTCTCCAACTGTTATGTTTCCAAAATCAATCGATCGTGTGTTGAATGTAAGTTTCGGTTGTCCAAATGAGAATGCGACTCCCAGTATTAAAAAGAATGCAATGAGTGTTTTTTTTCGAAGCATGATGAACTCCTGAATTCGAAATCTATTCTTAGTAATCAACCCTGAACCCGAGCCGAACCTGACGCGGGGCAGAGTAACTCTGCGGATTATTCAAGTATTGTTGTATTGTATTCAGACCGACAATGGGACCCGACCGATATGTGTATAAATCGATATTCGCTCTACCACTCGCCGCGTTCACATTGACTTCATTTTTTGTATCGAGGAGGTTATAGATCAATGCAAAGAGAGTTATATGACCGCCTGCCAAAGAAATTGTCTTTTCGGCACGCATATCTACATTGTATGAAGAAGGTTTGAGTCCTCCGTTTTCGAAGCGTATACCACTCGATACGCGAGTATCTTCTGTATAGGGGAATCCTGATCCATACGAAAAAATGAGTCCGACATTCCAATCCTCAGGTTTGCCCACTGTGAATGACAAGTTGAGAGTCGATCGTTGATCCCAATCCAATGGCATTGCAGTTTTGGGAGTTTCGATTGGAGGGTCGGTCTGGTTATTATTATATACCGACAAGGGATCGGATGCGTTGCCTGAAGCTAATTGATACGTATAGTCAAGCTTCACACCGTAAAAATCTGAAAAGCGTCGATCGAGCGAAAGAATAAATCCTTTCACATTGCCATAATCATGATTAACAAGTCTGGCATAAATGCGTCCTTCGTAAGTATGTATGATTTCCGCACCGAGCAGGTTACGGATATCGCTGTAGTACACGGAAAGGTCTAAACCGACATTAGTGAAAAGAACTTGTTGAAGGCCGAGTTCATACTTGGTAGTCCGTTGTGGCTCAAGGTCTGGATTCCCAGCGATTGTGTTGAGAGTGCTTGATTCCGGAACTAAATAATCGGAGTTTCTATACAGGTTATCGAAACTCGGTATTTGGAAGAAATGTCCGTACGAAAAGTGGATGATACCCTGATCAGTAATCGGGAAAGAAATTCCAAACCGCGGACTTAATTGAGTTTTTTTGCTTGCAGGTTGCCAGACGTCAGGATAAGGAAACAGGGGATTTTTTGTCGGATTCTTTAGATCCATAGGATAAGACGAAGCCGGATCAAATTGGTCGAATCGGATGCCGAGATTAATGATCATCATATCGTATTCAATTTTGTCCTGAACATAAGCGGATAGTTCGGTCGGCTTTTTAAGATAAAACTGATTACCCGGGGCGCCAAGGTCCGGATATACCATATAAGAGTTTAAATCTGTTGAATGTGAATAAAGTTCATGCGCGCGCCATTCAACCCCGACGCCGATTTTTTGTTTATTATTAATTTGCGAGCTAAATGAATATTGGGCTATGGCTGCTTTGGAGTACCGATCATAGCGATTAGTTTGGTTGCCACCTGTGCGAAATGTATAGGCAGTACCACCGCCGGTCGGTGCACCTTGGTCAGGATTGACATAGAGGGTGTTAAAAGGATTTTCATAAAGGTATCCCTTATAGTCATACCAATTGTAGCCGAACTTCAGCGTTTGATAAGTATTGGCAGTCGGGGAATGTGTGATCTGAAATGAGTGAATCCAATCAGTACGATAGTGGTTCTGGATACCATCCGGGGTCCACGCAAATGAATGGTCATAGTATTTATTCCAGTTATCATCCCAAAGACCGTTATAAACAAATTTAAGAGTCCCAATAGAATAGGCAAGTTTTCCACTGAGTGAACGTCTTTGAGACGGATTCATTGCTACATATTCTGGATTACCAATAAGTGCGGCGATATCGGATGGACTTGGACTTGCAGGCATCTTCAGTTGACCCCTAACAAAGTAGACATACACTGGATAGTCATACATTGGGTTGCCATTATTGTCTGTATAAAACACTGGATTACCTATAGCGTCTGTCATTCGGATTGGTGTCTGATCAGAAACATCATAGACATGCTGACCATAGAGGTAACCTCTGTCTGAGGAATACATACCTGTCACAAAAAAAGTCAAATTTGGAATGAAAGGAATATATCCGCTAAGATTTCCTTGAATATTTTTTATTCCAAGACTCTTGAGACTGCCATTGTTCGGAAAGATATCAGTATGCGAAGTGGCATATTCACCCGTATAAGCGGAAATGGAACCGTGATACGATGACGATCCTTCAGACGTAACAACATTGACGATGCCTGACATTGCTTGCCCGTATTCTGCATTGAACGTTCCGCTGATGACTTCCATTTCACGAACAACCGAATTGTCGATTTGCATGGGCATCGAGCCATTGTAGGGATCGTTGACTGAGACTCCGTCAATCAAGTACGCGACTTCGCCCGAACGGCCACCGCGGAAATGACCGCCAACAACGCCAGCTTGGATATTAATAACTTGAGAGATACTCTCTGTCGGAATGCGCTTCAACTCTTCACTCGATACCGTCACCGATGATGATGTGAGGTCTTTTTGAACAATAGGCCGTTCCGCCATAACAACCACTTCGTCGGAAAGTATTGCCTCTGTCTGCAAATTAGCATTTACCTGTGTTGTGAGATCGATTTTTATGATAACATCCGTCATGGTAAATTTTCTGTATCCAATAAATCCGACAACAACAGAATATTTTCCCGGAGGGATATTGTTAATTGTATAATAGCCATCGATATCCGTTATTGTGCCGAGTGAAGTCTCCTTCACACTCACATTAGCACCGATGAGCGGTTCATTTGTGGCCGCATCGAGTATACGACCAGCGATTTTGCCTGTCTGACCTGCATCTGCCATCACCGGAAAAAGGAGAAATGACACAACAAGGAGACGACCTAGAAAATTGAGTGATGTCTTCGACATAGTTGGAACACCTTCTCTTTTTTATAACTTACTTAGATTCATTTTTTTCTAAATGATTATACGAAACATTTCGATAACGTCAAAATGATTCGAATGGATTAATAATAACTCAATACTTGTACTGCTCCAAAAATAATTATGCATGATCTATGAAGCACATTAATTTTCCACAAATGGTTTCGGCAACCAAAATACACTTTGCATTTATAGAAAACGCATTATTTGTTCATGAGAATGACCTGCAAGTTATGTACCATAAAAATTACGAGCATTCTTTCTAAAACCAAGGCTGTGTTATTTGGTGTTATCAATTTAAAACCGAAACATTATCAGACTTGATAATGTGGAGAATATCTTTTTGCTAGCATTAATTATAAGGATGTAACATTTAGCGTTAACAACAAACCTTTTTGGTCACTACTTCAGATTAAGTTCCTTAGATATTCTAAGATAATCGGGTGCAGTAAAATCAAGTTCTCAAGTTGCTTTTGCTTAATTTGTCGAATTTTCCACATAAATTCAAAATATTTCTTTGCAAAAATTTATTTCCATTGAATGCAACACTTAAAGCACTTCGTTGAGAATTTTCCCCTACAAAAAAAATGATAAGATACACTTCTCTACTAAACGATAATTTAACGGTCTATAAGCATTTTTTAAAGGGATAGAAAATTAATTTCTATCCCTTTATTGAAGATCATAATTCTTTATTTACTAACTGATGTTACGCAGAATCCGACAAAATATTGCCACGACCTTTGCCAAGGGCATCCCTTTCGGGACAGGTCGTGGTTTTAATATCTCCTTAATAAATCTGGGCTTTAGCCAAAAACGATACACTATGTGGCTAAAGCCAATGCTACTTCATTTATATTTGTCCACGACGTAAACGTCGTGGCTATAAATCAACTTACTTTGCGTAACATCAGTAACTAATTAGTCCTTTAAAATACAACGGTAGTAAGCGCATGTGTCGGACTTGAATATCTGATTACTTTTCCATTTACCCAAACTTGAAAGTCGCGATCCGCATCGCTAACGTTTAAAACCATGATTGCAACTTTTCCATCTATGTTTTTAAATGCAGTAGCAATAAAGTGATCGCTACTGGATGTACAAGCAAGTCTCCTTGCACCAGGTTTCACAAATTTTGAAAAATGACTAAACATATAATACGTGGGACTATAAATCAGCTTTCCTGTTTTGGTGTTAAAAGTAACAACATTCGATCCTCGAAACAAGCCACCAGCATGGCGGGGACCGCCGGTTTCATCTAAAAGCATATTCCAATATGTATAACCTTGTGCCCAGTTATTCAAATCTATTATCATATTCTTGGTCAAACGAAATGCATCATTCCAACTTCCACCAATTCCTGCTTCAGTATAAAGTAATCCTTTATCAGGAAAGGCGTCGTGAACCATTCTGACATTATCAAAATGCTCTCCGACGTACCAATGAAAACCCATTCCCCATATATATTGAGAAGCCTTAGGATCGTTATAAGCAACTTGTGCGCGTTGATACATTACTCCCCGGTTATGATCCCAAATCATCAGTTTTAAGTCCGACAATCCATTTTTTTTCAGAGTCGGTCCGAGATAATCCCGCACGAAATCCTTTTCTTCTTCAGCGGTGTATATGCATGATTCCCAAACTTGAACCGCTAAGGCTTCATTTTGTACTGTAAGACCCCACAAGGGAATTCCTTCTTTTTCATAAGCTTTTACGTACTTGACAAAATAATCTGCCCATGTTTGAAAATATTCCGATTTGAGCTTGCCACCGTAAAGCATATTGTCATTGGTTTTCATCCATGCAGGTGGACTCCATGGTGAAGCAAATATTTTAATATTTCCACTCGCTGCTTTTAAAGCCATTTGCATAAGAGGCAGACGGTCCTTCTTATCATGATCAATAGAAAAATTCGCCAGTTTCTTATCTCCCTTTACGTCGTCATAGGTATACATTTCATCGGAATAATCACAACTATGAATGGTGGTGCGGCATAGAGAATAACCACTCCCCTCTATCGGGTCAAAAAGTGCTTTAATATACTCTTCCTTTTGTTCTCTCGATAGTTTTGAAAAAATGACCGCTGTTGCATCAGTAAATGCACCACCAAAACCTTCGATTGTTTGAAAAGTTTTGTTTCCATCGACAAAAATAGTTGGATAATTTTCATCCGGTTGTTCCAAGGGTACGAAAACTTGGGGGCCATGATTAAACATATTATCTTCCGATGATTGTGCCGTTACGTAAACTGTGGCTTCCATGACCTCTTTTTTCTGACTGTAAGCATTTGAAGATAAACAAGTCAGTGTAATTATGGAGACCACAAAAAGGGAAAGAACTCCTGTAACTTGCTTCATAAAATCCTCCACTAATTTATTTTAACATTATTTTATTATAACGTTTAAGGCCAAGAAGCAACTTATTATTTATCTGAAAGTTTCATGGTTCCAAAAAACATGGGAGATCTTCGCGCTGAATCTTGTTTTCCGTTCCAGGTAATTTTCGAGCTGCGACGCTCATTATCATTATCTAATACATGCACATCAATACCTATAAATTGTCCAGCGTGAGGTCTACCTTGGACGGCTGTCCATGGAATTGCCAGTTCCATCTGATATCCGTTGCTCACATTTTTTTGTGCGGCATTTATTTTTCCGTTAAGATTACCCTGAACTGCTAAAACGGAGGAATCATTTCTCGTGTAACGCAATTGATAATCATATTTTCCATAAGATTGCGATTTGCTATTGTCCGTATCCAAATAGATTTCTAATGCATCCTGTGCATTCCTTCTGTTGCTCCTGTTGCTTATAATATCGTCGGTGATTTGCACCCACAAATAAAGATTCTCCTTATCCCAGAGAAGTTTAACCCAAGCAGATAGATCGGACTCGGATTTCTTTTCTCCAAAAACAAGATGACTAAGTATAAGTGGCTGAACTTTTTCCCAGACGTCGTCAGTACTTGCATCGATTTTTATCGGAATGGATGTGCTTTGAATAATTGGACCGGTAAATGGAGTTACGCTTAAAGTAACTTTTTGGCTTTGAGACGTTCCCTTTGCGTTTGATATTTTTACAACAAATGTGCTGCTATTGTCTTTTATGGCAAGATTGGAAATATGCAAACGATTTGTTGTTTGATCGGGTAATATATTGCCGTCCCTGGACCATTGATAACTCAAAGGAAAGCCTCGCGCTTTTACAATAGTTTGAACGGCACCGCCAACTTCCGATTTCATATTTTCTGGTTGAATGACAATTTCCGGCTGCCTAACTTCCATCGTTTCTACATATTTATCAGGATTTAAAGAAACAAGAGATCGTACCATTTCCGGGAAGAACTCGCAGTAATCCGAATGAGTCATTTTTGCTTGTTCAAATAGCCAGATCGTAGCCTGTTCCTTAGAAGGCTTCTCTCCAATTCCGTTCCAATAGTCTAATATTTTTAAAAATCCCGGGCTTCTAATGATACTCCATGGTTGACTCTGCAAATCAAACTTTTTATGCGTCCACCAACTCCAACCTACATTAGCGCTTTCAAGAAAAATTGTCGCTTCAATATTGCGTGCATAAGGTGGACCTTGTTCTCCCGTTTCTCCATGCCAAAGAGGAATATTATATTTTTTACGTAGCGCATCCCATCGTCCGAGTGCTTCCTGGTTTGATGTAGGTGGATATGAATGAAATGCCATTGACAGATGCTTATCCCAATTCATCGGCTCCAAAAAATCAAACGTCTGCGCCCAATCATCTCCTTCGATGAAGATTATGCCTTCCGAATCAACTGTACGAATTGTATCAGTGAGTTGAATATAAAGTTCGCGGAGAAGTTTTGGGGAAATAGTATTATAGCGGATGAGCAAAGGCTCGTTCAACAAATCATAACCGATAATACATTTTTCATTTCTGTATCTTTCGGCAATCTTATACCAAAGTTCGATACACATGGGCCAATATTTTTCCTTTTCCGTCCACAGCCGGGCTTCCCCATCGCTGTCGGAAATGTTTTCGGCATTTTGCCCACCTGGCGCGCCATGCAAATCCCAAATAATTCCAATATCATACGTATTACACCACTTTACCAAACGATCCAACAAATCAAATCCATTCTGGGAATAATTATAAGGCGGATTATTCGGTTGTCCTTCTCGCGGTTGAAGAACTGAAGCCAGTAGCGGAATACGAAGAGAATTCGCCCCCCATAATTTCATTGCTGCGATATCACTTTCGGTCAAATAATTTTCATGGAAGAGACGCCAGAATTCTTTTGCATCTTCCACGCCGATGAGACCTTTAATTGCTTTTTCAAACTGCCACGGCCTGTCAATTTTTCGAATTCCCCACATATAACCTTCCGGTAACAACCAGCATCCCAATCCGAAACCACGGAGAATAACCTTTTCTCCCGTTTTTATGTTTATAATATCCTGGTCTTTCGTTGTGTATTGCGAATAACTAATATTTACAGAGACAACGATAAGCATGAAAAGAAAAACCGTTCTTACTTTTTTCAGTATTTTGTTCTCCGAGTATCTTTCCATCGATTTTTCTCCACCAATAATATAGACCATCTATTTTTTGGACATTTTAACAAGAACGATATACGTGAGACATTTATGAGAGATAATTCAATTTGCAATAATTATTTCGAAAGAATAATTTGTCTTGCCTATTATTTAGTTATAGTCTGGCCACTGTTTTGAATATTAATTTTGTATAATGATGATCGAGCTGTAATGTAAAGTGTACTCCTATCTTTTCCTCCGAAGACAACACACGTAGGACGCTCCGGTATTTTAATTTCATCAATTTGTTTACCCGATTTATCATAGACAAAAATATTCCCGGCAGGAATATAGACGTTACCTTTAGAATCTACTGCAACATCTAGTTCGCCTCGTTCCGCAAAAAGCTCGGGATGCGAAAGCGATCCATCGGGATTAACCGAAAACTTGTAGGTTTTTTGGCCGAACTCATCTGCCATAAAAAATGGAGTTCCTGAAATTGCGGTACGAAGAGAATAAGCTCTGCGTAAATCACTGCACTGAGGTAAAAAAGTAGTTCCATCCGGTGAGACAAAATGATCAGTAAGCGGATTAACAGCCTCACGTTGATAAGCAGTAAAAGATGAACCCGTAATCGGCGGATTTTCTTTAGAATAGGTCGTGATTGTTAAAAAATCATGTCCGTCACGCCACCTGTGCCCTGGAATCAAAGCAATTTTTGCATGATGTGAATCGGGGGGAACAGATTTAAGGATTTGAAGATCATCTTCTGAATTTTGAGGATCAAATGCAACAACTTGACCGTCACCTGTAGTTACAAGAAGATTGTCAGACTGATCAAATGCAAGCCCCACAGGAGTAACAAGAAGTGCTCTCATAAGAGTTAATTTATTATCTGCGGTCGACCACCGATAAATCTGACGCCACCGCGAATCCGTAAAGTATACATTCCCTTTACTGTCAACTGCAGCACCGTCTATGAATTCAAAACCTCCTACGACCTTTTCCACTTGTGCGCCGGGATATATGACAGATGAATTATTTGCACTTTTATTTTCCTTCAGAGGCTTGCCGGAAATATTTAACCTGGCAATTTCCCTATCGCGAATTTGATAATCATAAGATTGATCATAAATAGTGTTATCATAAGAATATTTGGTGGGGCTGTAAACATGAATTCCACAGAATTCGATATCTCGTGATGCATATACAATTACTGCGTTAGGATATGGAGATATCATACGGATAACACGATAGAGGTATAAGTTGGCAAAAGTAATATTACTTGAATTTTCTATCCTAAGAGGTAATGCATGCGGACTTTCTGCACTCTCCTCTTCCATTTGCATATCATAAATTTTCCAATTCGAAACATTTCGTATAATGACTTCATTCCGAACATGATGTTCAATAGACATGGCATAAAGACGTCCGGGTGTTGTTGTATGAGAGACGTAAATTCCTGCCTGGGCAAATGTATTTGGCGTCCATATATCTTTAAAGGTTCCTCCGCCGCCGTCTGTAATCCACAAACTCCAATATTGTGAATCCCAATCGCGGTCAACAAATGGATCGCTGTTTCGAAATTGGTTATAAACTTGAACACCGGATCCATCGACATTGTAGGTTCCATGCCCGCCAATAAAGCGAACATCGTTCATCATTGAATTGGAATCTGCCATCCACTTAGCGACTACAACGCGTTCATTGAATGCGCCTCCGTCTAACCCAATACCTGTTACGATATTAGATCCATTTTTTGGCGCCATGAGTAACGGCTTTGGATATCCTTTACCGCAAAACTCAAGTGTTTTATCAGCGAGAACAATCTGAGTAGATATTGGATTAAGACCGATCAAAACTGTATTCGGTTCAAGTGCAATGGTTTCTTTTACAATGTAGCGTCCTGTGGGAAGATATATTGCCTTGTATTGAGCAATAGCCTTTTTCAAAATTTCTGTATCATCCGTTACGCCATCACCCTTCGCACCTAAAGAAACAAGGTTCACCCAATCCTTACATGCAGGCAGTTCCGGAATATCCGAGTCTACCGGTTCAGGTGCCTTTTCAAGTGGCATGATATTTGAAGTGGTTTTAATTTCAGGGGAATATCCAAGGTCAGCTATTTGTAATCCATGACAAAAATCTTTTACCTGATATATTTTATATGAAACCTTGATCTGTTTATTGCTCGAGCGAAATGATGCAAGTATAGGAACATTGATGCAAACAATATTTTTTAAGTTGAATTGCGCCCGAGCATTATACTCATCGCTCATGATAATTGCGGGACCGCTAATATTTTCAAACCGCGAATCAATAATAAAAAGCTCTTCCGCACGATCAGGATTTACTACTATTGCGCTCGGAACATTCTTAAAACTGTTTCGAACTAGTGAAAGTCCTCCTTCTTCAGTTGAAATAGCAGCTTTTGTCTGTCCTTCAAAATAACTATCAATCATTAAAAACGGCCAGCTTGGTGATGGCTTTTTAGTTATTATACCATATTCACCACCAATAAAACGACAATCATCAATTTCATTACCTACTTCTTCAACACCTGCCCTGCCCTTACCAATTTCAATATCAACATGGGCAATATAACAATGTTGCGCAAAATGTGAGCGGATTGCAATTGCAGCTGGATTTCCGTCTTTGATTTTAATGTTGATATTACTTATAGCACTATAAAATGTACCGGGATTGGCGTCACGAATTGGACGACCATTTCCCGGTCTATTACTCGCAAATTGGATAATATATTTCCCATTACCTTCCTGGTATCCTGGTGTATTATCTTCAAGAACAAAAACGGGCCGGTTCTCTCCATACCCAATCAAACGTATTCCCTTCCAGACATAGATAATTTTGCTGATTTGATATACACCTTCGGGAATCATGACAACACCAAACACAGACTTTTCTTCTGCTCTATTTATTGCTTCCTGTAATGCATCAGAATCATCGCCGTCCTTGTTTGGAGTTACAGGAAAATTTTCCGGAGTAAGGTATATTGCTTTTTGATCATTTAGCGATGTATTATAAAACGATTTTCTGGATCTATCATTTGATGAGCATGTATCGTTATGGATATCCGAAGCCTGCGATTCTATAGACAAAAGAATGATAACTTGAATTATCATTAAAATAATTTTCAGAATAATCATATTTCCTTTATACAATGCGAGGTTCCTTATATTTCCAATATTTGAAAATAACTTATGCTTTTAAAAAAATGTTTTCCGCAACACAGTACAGGTTGAAAAAAAGCATCTGGTGAAGAAGACTTAAATTATTCAATCAGAAAAAGTGAACGACAAGGAGACCCAACAGGATGCAATACCAATATCTGACAGAACCTGTGGAAATAAATGGATTACACAGTCATGAGTGTAATTAGTTTTCACTGAGAAAGGAAGCATTTGTTTGGTTGGAAAAATGAACTGTTTGATACAACCAATGTATCGATCGCTGACGCACCTTGCAGGTAGAACATAAAAGTCGTCCATTGATCGCCCTCACTCTGTTCATTCCTGGCATGAAATCTAATTACATGCCATCTTTTATCCGGCATAGAAGTGCCAAACCCAGCCCAGCTATTCCAGAAGATTATTCATCAAGTTATATACCATAAAAATTATTGTCATTCTTTTAAAAATAGCGGCTGTGTTATTTTGTGTTATCAATTTGAAACCGATGCGTTATCGGGTTTGATAATGTTGGAATTACAATTTCCGCTTGCAATGATTAAGGGGAGATGGCGTTTCGGATGAACAATCAGTCTTTTTGGGGCCGCTATTTCAGGCCAAGTTCTTTACATATTCTATGATAATTGGGCGGAGCAAGACCAAGTCTTCTAGCTGCCTCTGCGTCAGTTGCAGAATTTTTCCGGATGTATTCGAAATATTTCTTGCGAAAATATTTTTCCATGTCCCACAAGGTCTTCTCACCTTCTGGGTGAGGAAATAAGACTCCATCGATCGTACTGAGTGACTGGAGCTGTGATTGCAGATGAAAGATTTCTTTCACGATTTCAGCGGAAATAATGGTCTCATTGCGCAATAGGACGCGCTGGACGACATTTTTTAATTCACGGACATTTCCTGGCCATGAATACTTTTTAAGTAGATCAAGTGCATTATCCGCGGTAACTGGCGGTATTTTACCAATGTCTATACTTATCTGTCGAATAAAATGCTCCCAAAGAACAAGAATATCTTCAGGACGATCCTTGAGAAGCGAAACGTAGATAGGGACAACATTAAGTCTATAAAACAAATCTTCTCGAAATCTTCCTGCCAATACCTCTTGTTGCAGAATTTTATTCGTTGCAGCAATAATTCGGACATCAACCTTGATTTTATCTGTTCTACCGATTTTTGCAATCTCTCCCCCCTCAAGTACACGAAGTAACTTGGATTGTGCTTGTGGTGGAAGATCTGCTATTTCATCAAGAAAAAGTGTTCCATGATTTGCTACTTCGAATAATCCCGGCTTACTCGTTGTAGCGTTGGTAAATGCTCCTTTTTCATACCCAAACAGTTCACTTTCGATAAGGTCGTGCGGAATGCTGCTACAATTGATTGGAACAAAGTTTTCGAATTTTCGCTTGCTCTCATAGTGGAGATTGGTTGCAACCAGTTCCTTCCCTGTCCCTGTTGGTCCTGTAATTAATACTGTAGCATCGGATGTTGAAAGTTGTTTAATTTGGCTTCGGATTTTTTGACTTTGTTCAGAAATCCCAAGAATCCGGACACTTGCGAGTTTATCTTCAACATTGTGTAAAAGTTTTCTTTGAGCTCTCAATTGTTCACGTTCAAGGTTCTTCCTTTGATATGCATTTACTATACTGATAATAAAATCTGTCGGCTGATAGATAAAATCTTTGATATCTGTTGGATATTTTGTGCAGTACCAAAAGGCACCAGCATTGAGCAATTTATTGGCGAAATCAAAATCGGTAATGTTGACAGTCATTTTTGTGATTACAATGATCTGCAATGATGATGAAATCTTTTTGATAGCATGAATAAGAGAATCGCCCATGATCCGCCCAGAGATTTGCATATCCATAATCACGACATCAAATTGATCTTTTCCTCTTCCGAGCAATTTCAAGGCACTATCGCCATTAGAAACTACCTCAAGGATTTTTATCTGATCACTAAATGGACGTATCGTATTGCGCACACGACGTACATCAAAGTCTTCATCCTCGATTAAAAGAACTCTTATTATTCCATTAATAAACATCATATCTCTCTGGTATTATTAATGATACATAGTAAATGTAAATTGGCATCCACCTGTCGGTTTGTTCTCTACATCTATTGTCCAACCGAAACGCTGCGTTGCAATTTCATAGGCGATGTAACAACCATAACCAGAATGTTGCTTCCCCATTGGTTCGCCCGAAGTTACGTGATCAAGAAATATTTTTTTCACCCCGCTTGCATCAAGTTCAAGGAGTTTTGGATCAACACCGTTACCATTATCCTCAATACGAATAGTGGATTGGCGTGAAGTAGGATCATACGTTGTCGTGATGAGCACTCGTGTATTATCATTCCCTGAATGATCCAATGCATTTTGAACTATAGGTTCCAGTACTTCCCAAATCACATATTCATTAATAGCAACATCAGGTATTGCGGGATCGAGGTTCAATTCAAATGTAGCATATTCCTTTGAGACCCGCTTAAAAATGTTCTCAACAATGAATTGGATAGCTTCATTTACGTTGGTTCTAAACATCGGTCCCCGTATCGTGTGTAGAGGTGGATTATACCATTTCATGTCGTAGATAACGCGAGCAATAAAACTTGAATATTTATCGATGCGGTACTTTATCTGATCAATGTTCTCTGATGTCAGGATTCGGAGATCCTCACTAATAAAACCGCCAATTTTTTCTGCTTTATGGTGCGTATGATAAATTCGTTTTGTGAAGAGCATTTCATTCTGGTGATTGATTTGCTCTGTAAGATATTTCTTTTGCTCTTCATAAAACAATCGCTGAATTTCATTACGCTCATTGAGTGTTCGTGTCGAGATATAGAACATAGCAAGCAGACCAATAATAATTAAACCTGAATACACAAACGCTGTTTTATCATAATTGGACGACATTTCTTGAGTGAAAAATGAAAGATTGGGAGTAATTTTCATATACACCGCACCGATGAATTCTCCGCGGGGAACAAATGGTATAAAAACATGAAAGATCTGTTGTCCTTCTACTACTGTTATGGTTTGTTCGCACTTGATCAATGAATCTTTCAATTGAGTAAACAAACGAATTGCTTTAGAATGGGAATTTTCGTTCGCAACTTGTACTACGCCACCGCCGAATAAGTAGTTGAACAATTGCTGTCCATCATCAATTGCAATAATAGTACTGGGTTGCGGAATAAGGATACAAATACTTTTAACGTTTTTATTTAAAAGCTGCTGGCTAAATATAATATTATAATCCTGAACAATTTGACGTCCTTCACTTTCTGTAAACTTGCTCTTCGAACCTTTGGATGCCAGTAATAACTCTAACGAGGTAGCTGTCAAGTTCGCGATGCGTTCTGCTTCGTCTTGTTGATACCACTGCTGTGATTGAACAAAAACTTGTTGCACCGAGTTTTGGTTTAAAAATAAAACGATAAATTGAAATACGATGAGAACCAACGCCAGGACAATCAAATGTCGAATTTCGAATTGATACTTACGATATCCTTCGAGAATTTGGAACAATCGTTTATTCATTTGAATTTTCATTTTATCAGAATAGCATTCGATTGAATCATATCATTTGCCTGTTGAAGAGCATCTTTGACTTTGAGGTCTTGCTTAATGGCTAAATTTATAAAGTGAGAAATAATGTTTGAGGTTTTCGTATATTCAACAAGAGCCGGACGATGGAAACCGTTCTGCATTATTTTTTTATAAAAAGTAAGTTCAGGATGAGAAACTAAAAACAAGGAATCTTGATACACCGAATTAACAACGGGCATATATCCAGCTCGTTCAAACAATAAGCGTTGAATGTGGTCGCTTTGTAGAAAACGGATGAACTCAACCGCTGCTTCCTTCTTTGTAGAGGATTTGGAAACCATAAGATTCCATCCTCCTAATATTGATGTAGGCTTTTCTCCGTTGAAGTGCGGCAATGGTGCTCGCCCTATGTTGGAAAGTTTTACTGTATCTGGATAGAACCGTCTAAAATTTTCGATGAAATTTGGCCAGCCTCTCACAAAAACAGCATCATGATCAAGCATATATCGATAGCTAAGGTTTTCTTCAAAGTCGAGTACAGCTATTGGGGACACGTTTGTTTTGACAAATCCGACCATCATGGAGAGTGCTTCTTCGGCAGCTGAGGAGGTCAATGGGATCGAATTATTTTTGAAAAAATCTGGTTTACGACTTACGGCTATTTCAAAATAATTACAGACGAGACCCTCATAATCTTTCGCCTGGAAAATATAGAATGGTTTTGTTCCATATTTTAGTTGTTCTCGTAATTTTAGCAATTCATCCCAGGTTATTGAGGATTGCAGCCGTTGCTCGATCTCTTCAGCTTTGGGCAAACGGCGTATGATATCTTTTCGATAATACATTAGTCCAACATCAATATACAATGGCATAGCCACAAGGGTCTGATCATAGGTACAGGACTCCATGGCATAGGATAGCAGTCGTTCTCTTTCTTTTTTCGAAAAATATTTGTCCAAAGGTTCACTCCACCGAGTGAACCGTGGTACCCAGATGAAGTCCACAGCAAATAGATCGATATCACTTTTACTTCGCAGAGATCGTATGAGTAGTTCTTTACGCTCGTTCGTACTGAACTTTTCAAACGGTAGATTTACGGGAATAACTTCAATTTTTCCCCGATACAACCGATTAAATTCTTGAATCACCAACTCGTGACTTTGGGAAATATTATCTGCAAAATATACTTGTACTGGTTCCAGGGATCCTGAGCGGCTGAACACATTTGTTAACATGGATAGCCAGCCCAAAATAATCGCAACGAGGGTAAGCACGAAAACGGTAATAAATAAATGTTTTTTAATCACATTACATCAATAAATAGTAAGATGATGTTTCCGAAACAATTTATATCACATTTAGCTGAGTTACAAGCACCTCAAACGAAAACATTATTCTCAATATTTTAGCTATTACTCAACCAGAGATCATGGAAATTTATCTTATAATCCATTTAATTTTGACTTGGTTAATTAGGTATAATCAATATTTATTTCCTTACACCATGCTACTTTAAAAACATGCATTGATAAATTATCCCAAATTATGCATTAGATCAATGACGACATGAATTACTCTTTATATTCAATGGGTTTATAGAATTCCGAAGAAATCCATTTTCTCATGCATTGCATGAGAGATCAATTTCTGTAAATTCCTTAGGAAAAAGGGCTTACAGTACTTCAAAGTGGTGAGGCAACTGCTATCGCATAGTTTGGGATTATTTGCTGCCCCGATTACTTAGGGTTAAGTATATCGAGACTATTGCAAATGGCTCTTTGAGAGAGGAATAGTAAAATTCACGTCAAGTATCTTTTATTGACTCGATACTTTTAATTCATGATTTGAAAGAGAGTACGTGTGTTCTTTTCGCCGGTCATAAGACTATCGAGACCAATGAATTAGATATTAAATTTTTGTATCCCCAAGACATCATAAATCTATTTACCTGATAGTGCGACCTTCAATAAAATCCTACATCTTCGTTGAGCTCTATTGAAACCTTGCTACCGATGAAAAACAAATTGGGGCTAGCTCAAAAAAGCCAGCCCCAATCTTATTACAACAACCTTCACTTATAACTTTTGTCGCTTACTTACTATTAGGACATTTGTCCGGTTACTTTATTTTGATGTTTTTTATCTTTTTTCATTTTAACGGACGGTGTTTTCTCCGGGACATAAACCTTTAACTCCGGATGAAAGTCTTTCACGAGACGTAAGTATTGACGAT